>JBJESI010000031.1:0-3232 GCA_051882715.1 Oscillospiraceae bacterium | reverse complement strand
ATTTCCGGGCGGGTGAAGCAGGCATAATCGCCTTCAACCATAATTTTAAAACCGTAACCCATATGTATGACCGTCCTTTCTATATATAGTTTTTAAAATAATGTTAGGTCCTTATTGTGTTAAAGCAGGGAAGTGTAAAATTACAATACACTGCAAGGCTCGTATTTCGGGTCAAGCCCCGTGTCCTTATCGTAATATTCGGGAATTTCCAGCTTGTATGCGTCCCCGCAGGGGGAGATAATTCCTTTGTCAATCATCTCGGTAAATTCATAATAATGAACAGAAGCGCAGTAGGGAGCGAGCTTTCGCAGAACTGCTCTGCTGAATTGTGCGCTGTCTAAAAGCTCACGGTTTTCCTCGCACGGAATAATGATGTTAATGCTGTCGCTGTCGATAAAGTTAAAGCTTTCCGAGTAATCCCTGAAAGGTATGGTTTGAGGCTTCATACCGTCCTTGTAAATTGTATTTGAGGAAATTGTCTGACTTTGAGATGAATAAAGCCGCTTATAATATTCTTTGACGCATTCGTCGGAGGAAATATCGTTAAATTCACTCATAAGGCTTGCACAGATGTTAACCTTAAGCTTTAAGCTGTCGGGGATTTTACTGTCGGCTATCGTAAAGACATGCATATATCCCGAGGGACGTCTTCCCTCACGGTTGCATCGGCCTGCGGACTGAATAATGCTGTCAAGTCCGGACATTTCACGGAACACCGCTTCAAAATCAAGATCAACGCCTGCCTCAATAAGCGAGGTAGATATTACGGTGATTTTTTCTTTTCCGAGTTTTGACTTGATTTCGGAAATTATCTGATTTCTGTGATTTGGAGTCATATAGGTTGAAAGATGATATTTATTTCTATCGCCGCACATGTTATAGAGCTTTCTTGCCTCTTGTCGGCTGTTTACGATAATGAGCGATGACTCAAAGGAGTCTGAAAGCTCTATGATTTTCGCTTCGTCAAGCTCGCCCAAATCGGTATAACTGCAATTTTTGAAATTCACAAAGGATGACTTGTCGGTAATAAGCTCTTTTGCTTTGACTCCGCAGTATTCCGAAAGCAGTTTGCCGAAATCAGGCATTGTAGCTGACATAAAAACGGCTTCGCTGTCAAGATATGAAGTGATATATCCCACAGCTCTCAGGCAGGGCTGTAAGTATTCAATCGGCATCATATGCACCTCGTCAAACACAATTATGCTTTCAGCCATATTATGTAGCTTTCTGAGCTTTGAGGAGCGGTTGTGATATATCGACTGAAAAAACTGAACATTTGTGGTGACGATTAAAGAGGCGTCCCAATTCTCCGTTGTGCGCCTTATGATTTCGGTATCAGCGTCATCGGGTGTAAAGTTTGAGTGATGCTGTAGGACGGGAAGGACATCACCGAATAATTTTTCAAAGCCGGCGGCGGTTTGCTCGATGATGCTTGTGTACGGTATGACGTAAATAATCCGCTTTTTTCCCGACGCAACCGCCCGCTCAAGAGCAAGCTTTATACTGCAAAGAGTTTTTCCGCTTCCCGTAGGCATATTCAGAATGCTGATTTTTGCACCGTCGGAATTTTCAAACGCCTGCTTTTGCAATTTTATTCGTGATTCGTTAACCTTACTGTCAGCTGAAAATTCATTAAGTTTACCGTTAATAAGCTCCAGAGCCTTTTCAAAATCTCCGTACAAGCCGCGCCGGGCTTCGCCGTAAAAGCTCTCGGTATCAATAAAATCAGCGTCGGTAAGGCAGGAAAAAAGGTATCTTGTAAAGAAAGCATACCTTTCAACAGCTTCCTCGTTGCTGCCGCAGCCTTCGCTCATTTTGCTTATCAAAGCTTGCAAAGCAGCGTCGTCGGGAACGGCTGTGTTCTCAAAAAAGCAACGGTATTTTTCAATATCGTCTGCCTTTTCATTTAAGGAATCGAAAAGCGTGCCGTCGGAATGTTCGGGGGTGTCGATGCCGTTTTGCAGTCCCGAGTGATGCCCCGAAACGCAGTATTCAAGCATGGGAGCAATAAACCTGAACAGATTGCTTCCGCTCTCTTCACGCCGTTTTATTTCCTGAGCGCCGCAGCAGGCGTGCTTGCAAGGGGTATTGCTTTTACCGAGTATACGCCGCTGAAAACCGTCACGGTATTTTCCTACATCGTGCAGCATACACAAATACTCTGCAATATCCTCTAAATAGCATACCGAATATTGCTTTGCAAGCTTTGCGGTGCTTTCGGAATGCTCGGCTATTGACTGCTTTTTGCTTTTTTCCCTGTCGTAATGGGCGAGAAAATCCGATTGTCGTTGCATGTTAACTCCTAAAATATGTATTTCGTTTATTTTATTGTAGCATAGGTGAGTGTATCATTTTCAGGACATTTAAGCTTTTATTCGATTTTTTTCTAAGCTAATACATATAGCCAAAAAGAAGCCTTAATTTACTTATATTTTACAACATACCGCATTTATTGTCAATCATATGAAAACAAAGAACCGCCGATAAAATCTGATTTCAGATTTTATCGGCGGATTAGCTGATGATGCTGAAATATAACCTTAATACCTCCTGCTGAGCTTACGGCATTTTAAAATATACGAATTCGTAATCCGTGCTGTTTTCGCCGAGATTGATACGAATCCTGCACAAATCCCCCTTCTTAGCCTGGGCGATGCTTAGTTTGTCCCTCATGAACTCTTCAAATGTCATAGAGCTTATTTCTGAACGCTCGGCCTCATCAATTAAATCGTTGCTTTTTATTTCATCGAAATAGCTCCGCAATTCATCGAGTAAGTGGCTGTTATCATAAATGCTTATGTCAGAGGTGACTCCGAATGGAATTTCAATAATATCATTGTGTTCATTTAGGATTTCGTTAAAATACAATGTTGAATACCATACGTTATTTTTCATGACCTCAATATTCATAAAACTATTGGTGACTGCCGTTTCTTCGCTCCATATATTATTTTTAAGAGGTATTTTAATTAAATCCGAAGTTTTTGTCACAGTAACCTTTTCGGGGAAATAAAAACGTCTTTCGGGAGATACGGAGACGATGTTTGTGCTTCCGCTGAATTGCATTTTGCCCACATCAACCTTGAGAGTGTATTCTCCTTCTGAAAATTCCTGCGAGATGTCCTCTGCTGTCGCGGTAACCGTATGATAAGAGTCTCTGTCTATTTTTCCTATATCCTCGATATCAATATCGCACAGCTTTTCGCCGTTCCGATACAAAGCCGCACTGTCG
>JBJESI010000030.1:0-15206 GCA_051882715.1 Oscillospiraceae bacterium | reverse complement strand
ATAGGCGTAAATATGCCGCTAAAAACCGATTGTGTTCGACTCTCTAATGCCTAACTGAACAGCAAATGTCTTTGCAACGATTTAAATAAACAGGAAAGGTGACAATATGAAGGTTATAGTAAACGGTGCGGCCGGCCATATGGGCAGGGAGGTGCTGGGCGTTTGCGAAAGAATGCCCGGCGTCGAGCTTGCGGCGGCGGTGGACGCATATTCAAAGGACTTTGAAGTACTTACTTCCATTGAAGAATACGACAGGGACGCCGATGTGATTATTGATTTTTCGCATCATTCAAACATAAAGGCTCTTGCCGATTACGCAACGAAGAGAAACCTCCCGATTGTTGTGGCTACAACAGGCTACGATGAATCCGAGCTTGCGGTAATAGACGAGCTTGCAAAATCCGTACCTGTGTTCTTTTCCGCAAATATGTCTCTCGGGATTGCCGTTATGGCGGACGCAGTAAAGCGTGTCGTAAGCTTTTTCCCCGAGGCGGATGTGGAAATCATCGAGAAGCATCACAACAGAAAGCTTGACGCTCCCAGCGGAACAGCGCTTATCCTTGCGGACGCTGTAAAATCCGTAAGGGATGACAGCGAATATGTTTACGGCAGAGGCGGTCACAAAAAAAGAGAAAAGACCGAAATCGGAATTCATGCAGTAAGAGCGGGAAATATCGTCGGCGAGCATGAGGTTATCATCGCAACCGATTCGCAGATTATCAGCTTAAAGCACGAAGCTCAGAGCCGCTCTCTTTTCGCAGAGGGAGCTGTAAGAGCCGCAGAGTTTTTGGTAAATCAGAAACCGGGACTTTACAATATGAATGATTTAATAAGCGGCAGGTGAAAAAAGTGGAAATAAAATTTACAAAAATGCACGGCATAGGTAACGACTATATTTACGTAAACTGCCTTGACGGGGAGCTTGAAAATCCGTCGGAAATATCGGTGGCAATGTCGCCGAGACATTTCTCGGTGGGCGCAGACGGCCTTGTTATGATTTGCAAATCGGACGTGGCGGACGCAAAAATGAGAATGTTCAACGCTGACGGCAGCGAAGGCAAGATGTGCGGAAACGCAATAAGATGCGTGGGAAAATATCTTTACGACAACAAGCTTACCGACAAAACCGAGCTTAAAATCGAAACCCTGAGCGGAATAAAAATTCTCACGCTTACGGTTGAAAACGAAAAGGTTAAAAGCGTATCGGTGTATATGGGAAAAGCGGTTTTCGAGCCTGCGCTGATTCCCGTTGCGTCCGATGAAGAAATGATAAACAAACCCATTACCGTAGACGGAGCGGAGGTCAACATTACCGCCGTTTCAATGGGAAATCCCCATTCGGTAATATATACAAAGGGAATTGACGGTCTTGACCTTGAAAAAATCGGTCCGTCGTACGAAAATCACCCGATTTTCCCCGACAGAGTCAATACGGAGTTTGTTGAAATCATTGATGAAACAACGCTTAAAATGCGTGTTTGGGAGCGGGGAAGCGGAGAAACAATGGCTTGCGGAACGGGAGCCTGCGCGGTGGTTGCGGCGTCTGTAAGAAACGGAATATGCAAGCCGAATATTCCCGTGACCGTCAAGCTCAGAGGCGGCGACCTTGTAATCACCTGCAGCGATAATTATGATATAACCATGAACGGAACGGCAACAAAAGCATACGAAGGAGTATATGAATATGAGCTTTAAAATCAACGAAAACTATCTCAATTTGAAAGAAAATTACCTCTTTTCGGAGGTTGCACAGAGAATAAGAAAATACTCTGCCGCAAATCCCGACAAAAAAATCATTAAGCTAAGCATCGGCGATGTAACTCTTCCGCTTTCATCTGCGGTAATCGACGCCATGCACAAGGCTGTTGACGAAATGGCTGTTAAGGAAACCTTTAAGGGATATCCTCCCGAATACGGTTACGACTTTTTGAGAGAGGCGATAAAGACTCACTATGCTGAAAACGGCTCCGACATTGACCTTGACGATATTTTTGTAAGCGACGGCGCAAAGAGCGATGTGGGAAATATCGTAAATATCCTCGGTGACAACACCGTATACATTCCCGACCCGGTTTACCCTGTTTATATGGACAGCAACATTATGTCGGGCAGAACAATCAAGCTTATGGAGGGCAACGAGGCGAACGGATTTTTGCCCATGCCCGAGGAGGGTATGGAGCCTGATTCCGTATTCTATATGTGCTCTCCCAATAACCCCACAGGCGCGGTTTATACAAGACAGCAGCTTAAGGAATGGGTTGATTTTGCAAACAAAAACGGCTCTGTAATCATTTTCGACTCGGCATACGAGGCGTTTATTAGCGGAGATTATCCTCATTCCATTTATGAAATTGAGGGAGCAAAGACCTGTGCAATCGAGATTTGCAGCTTTTCAAAAACAGCAGGCTTTACCGGAACAAGATGCGGCTGGACGGTAGTTCCCGACGCTCTTACAGGCGAAAACGGAGTTCAGGTTAAGAAGCTTTGGAAGCGCAGACAGGCAACAAAATTCAATGGAGTATCATACCCTGTTCAGAGGGGCGCAGCAGCCGCTCTTTCAAAAGAGGGCTTTGCTCAGTGCAAGGAAGAAATCGCTTACTATATGGAAAATGCGAAAATCCTTGCAAAGCTTTTTGACGAAAAGGGTATAAAATATTTCGGCGGAGTATCTTCTCCGTATATTTGGCTCAAGTGCCCGAACGGCATGGGCTCATGGGAATTCTTCGATTATCTTATCGAAAACGCCCAGATTGCGGGAACTCCCGGCGAGGGCTTCGGAGAATGCGGAAAGGGCTACTTCAGATTTACGTCCTTCGGCGACCGTGAATCCACACTTGAAGCAGTAGAAAGATTAAGAAAGCTTTTGTAATAAGAAAGGAGCGCATAGAATAATGCTTCATACAAATATGGGTATAAACGAAGCGGGACATCTTATCTTTGCAGGACAGGACACCGTTGAACTTGCAAAGCAGTACAAGACTCCGCTCTACCTACTCGACGAAAACAGAATAAGAGAGAATTGCCGTGCATACAAAAAGGCGATGAAGGACAATTTCGGATACGAGGACGGCGTTCTCTTTGCAAGCAAGGCGCTTTCCTTTAAGGGAATATACAAGATTATGGCTGATGAAAATATGTGTATCGACGTGGTTTCTCCCGGCGAGCTTTACACAGCCATAAAGGCGGGCTTCCCTGTAAGCAGGGGATATTTCCACGGAAACGCCAAGACCGACGAGGACATCGAATTTGCCATTGATTCGGGCGTAGGACATTTCGTTGCGGATAACAGGGAGGAGCTTGTTAAAATCAACGAATATGCGGGCAAAAAGGGAATTAAGCAGAAGGTTATTTTAAGAATAACTCCGGGCATTGACCCCCACACCCATGCGGCGATAACAACGGGAAAGGTTGACTCAAAGTTCGGCACTCCCATTGAAACGGGACAGGCAGAGGAAATTGTAAGCTTTGCTCTCGGACTTGAAAACATCAAGCTTGACGGCTATCATTGCCATGTAGGCTCGCAGTGCTTTGACCCCAAGCCCTTCTGCGATGCGGCCGATATTATGATTAAGTTCTGCAAGGATATGGAGAAGAAGTTCGGCTTCAAGTGCGAAATTCTCAATCTCGGAGGCGGAATCGGCGTTCGTTATATCGAGGAGCATCCCAAGGTAAGCTGTGCGGAATTCCTCGGCAAAATGGCTGACCACATAAAGAACAGCTGCAAAAATCTCGGAGTTGATATGCCGAAAATTCTCATAGAGCCGGGAAGAAGCATCGTTGCCGACGCAGGAATGACGCTTTACACCGTTCAAAGCGTTAAGACGATAACAGGCTACAAGAGCTACACGGCGATAGACGGCGGTATGCCCGACAATCCCAGATATGCCCTTTATCAGTCCGATTACGAGGTGATGCTTGCCAATAAGGCGGACAGACCTAAGGATTTTGTTTGCACGGTTGCGGGAAGATGCTGTGAAAGCGGCGACCTTATCGGCGAGGATATGAAGCTTCAAACTCCCGAAAGAGGCGACATTCTTGCTGTTGCCGTAACAGGCGCATATAACTACGCAATGGCTTCAAACTATAACCGCCTCGGCAAGCCTCCGATAGTAATGCTTAAGGACGGAGAAAGCAGAATAGTTGTAAAAAGAGAAACCTTTGACGACCTTATGTCGCAGGACGTTTAAAAATTAAAGCTGTGCCCCCGCTCTTTGCTGAGCGGGGGTATGATTCTTGTTAAATATATAGAATTTTTTAACGCTTTTTTGTGAAATACTGATGATGATTTTTTTGTAAGCTTCTGTTATAATTTAACTGTGTAAATGTAAAATAAACCGATTGTGTTCGACTCTCTGATTCCTAAGAATTGGGGTGTATCCGAACTCGGTTTTGGCGGTTGAAAATGCCTCGCACCGTCGCTCTTGCCACGCCGCAGCGGGCAAGTCCTTTTTGTGAATTTTAGGAGGTATATTATGAGAAAAATTATATCAGTGATGTTTGCTCTGGCGATGTCTTTTTGCCTGATTACCTGTGCGTTTGCCGACTCAGATTCGATTTACGAATTTAATTCGGAAAATTACGTCGGCGCCGATTTTGAAGACGATAAGGTTGTTTTTACGGTAAAGAGCGAGTATTCTTGTTCCGACGAGTTAGCCTTTGACGGTGAATTTTTCGGTATTGACGAAATAATCTCAGTAGAACGGTCGCTCCCTATTGAATTTGAATTAAAGCTCAAGGATAAATATCCAAGCTATAAAAGCACATATGTTGCGACGCTTTCCAAACACGATAAGGAGCTTGTTGTTGAAGTGATTGAAAAGCTGTATCAAAGTGAATATGTAGCTTACGCCCGGCCTAATTATTTTTATTATCCGGACTCTGAGAACAGTTTGTTTACCAACGAACAGCTTGAGTATATCCGAGAAATTGCCGCGATGGACGAATCGCTCGAATCTTATTTCACAGATGACGGAAAGCTGAACATTGACGCCATTGCGGATTTGGGAAACAACATGCTTGTTTTTAACCTGTGCAGAGATTATCAATTCGGTATGAGCCGAATCACCTTGGCAGGCGACTATTATTACCTTGAGAACATAGAGGACTTTACTTATGTTACGGTTGATGATTCTGTTTTGCGTGTTTGCGATGCGTACGACAGTCAGCTTATTGACGAAACCGTATTAGCTTCTCTTGCTGAAATAAAGACTGCCGATTTCTACCGTGTAGGCGATATAAATACCGATAAGAGCATTGATGTCTCGGATGTGGTGCGGCTTCGCAGACATATTGTTGATTTTGCTGATGAATATGATGTCAGAGTAGATATGAATAAGGATAATCAAGTGAATGTCCTTGATTTGGTAATGCTGCGAAGCGTAATTACAAACGGCTGAAAAAGAAAAAATTAAGTCTGCAAAGGGTAATCCCTTTGCAGACTGCTTTTATTCTCCGATTATTTTGATGAGAGCATGCTTTGTCCTTTTGCCGTCAAATTCGTAATAAAAAATCTGCTCCCATGTGCCGAAGTCGAGCTTTCCGTTTGTTACGGCACACACAACCTCTCTGCCCATAACGGTTCTTTTCAGGTGAGCGTCTGCGTTGTCCTCAAAGCCGTTGTGGCGGTATTGGCTGTACGGCTTTTCGGGCGCAAGCTTTTCAAGCCAGTTCTCGTAATCGCTGTGGAGTCCGCTTTCATCGTCGTTTATGAACACGCTTGCGGTAATATTCATGGCGTTTACAAGAACAAGGCCTTCTTTAATTCCGCTTTCGTTTACAGCACTTTGAACCTCGTTTGTAATGTTAACAAGACCTCTTCTTGTAGGAAGATTAAAAAACAGCTCTTTTCTGTATGATTTCATTTTAAACACTCCTTCTTGTTTAAATTTAAATAAGGGGCTTGCCCCGTTTTTAAAGTGCCAAGAGTCGGCAAACATCTTGCCTAAATTATATCAGATTTTTGAGCACAGCACAAGGAAAATTGTTCCCGGAACGCCCAAGGAAAGGCTTACAAGAGTGTTAAAAAAATTCAGATTGATGTATATTCCGAAGCTTTGACCGAAAAAATAAAGCGCAACAAGACAGCTGCTGCCGAAAATCATAGACAGGCAAAGATTTTTCACTGATTTATTTTTTATGCTTATAAAGAGAAAAATAATCCAGATAACCGCAAAAACCGACGCTAAAATCCATTTGAGCATAGTTTCACCTCCGTCAAAAAAATATATGACATGTCCTTTGGAAAAATTCTTAAACCAGATTATTTGAAGCGGAGTGTGAATATAATATTACAGTAAATTTTTTTGAAGGAGGTTGTTTATGGAAGGCTACAAAAGGATGTATCAAAGATATTGCCCGAATATGGAAAGAAATGTGGCTGTTGAGGAATTTACGGGTGCGGACGGAGCAAAAACGGTGCAGTGTCTTAATAAGGAACAGTGCGAAAAAGAAAACGGAGGCTGTAAAAACACTCTGCTTTGCGAAAATAATTGACTTTTTGCAAGCGAAAATGTTATAATTAAAACCAGTATTGAATTTTAATAAACATCAAAGGTGAAAATAATGGCAAAAAGCAAGTCAGTTTACGGAAACGACAGCATTGTTGAGCTTAAAGGTCCCGATACCGTTCGTAAAAGGCCTGCGGTAATTTTCGGCTCGGACGGCATTGAGGGCTGTGAGCACTCGGTGTTCGAGATACTGTCAAATGCAATCGACGAGGCGAGAGAGGGCTACGGAGATAAAATTGTTATAACAAGATATAAGGACGGCTCTCTTGAAGTTGAGGATTTCGGAAGAGGTATTCCCGTAGACTACAACAACAACGAAAAAAAATACAACTGGGAGCTTGTTTTCTGCACGCTTTATGCAGGCGGAAAGTACAACAACAACGACGGCGGAAATTACGGCTATTCTTTAGGTCTCAACGGCTTGGGACTTTGCGCAACTCAGTTTTCCTCGGAGTACATGGAGGCGGAAATTTATAACGGTGAATTCTGCTACAAGCTGAGATTTGAAAAAGGCTTTAACACAATGCCCACAAAGGAGGGCTTTGAAAAAACCGAATGCCGCCGTAAAAAAACGGGCACCCGCCTTCGCTGGAAGCCCGACCTTGAGGTATTTACCGAAACGGATATTTCAAAAGAGTATTTTGAAGAGGTGCTGAAACGTCAGGCTGTTGTAAACAGCGGCTTGCTTTTTGTCCTGAATTATCAAAACGACGACGGAAAGTTTGAAAAGTACGAATACTTTTATCAGGACGGTATAACCGACTATGTAAAAGAAATTGCAGGAGGTAACGAGCAGACCTCTATTCAGTTCTGGCAGACCGAAAGAAAGGGACGCGACAGGGAGGACAAGCCCGAATACCGCGTCAAGCTTTCCGTTGCAATGTGCTTTTCAAATAAGGTGAGCGCCGCAGAGTATTATCACAACTCCAGCTTTCTTGAGCACGGCGGTTCTCCCCAGAGAGCCGTGCGGCAGGCGTTTGTTTCGCAGATAGACAGTTATTTGAAAACTAACGGAAAGTATTTAAAAAACGAAAGCAAGATTACTTATTCGGACGTGGAGGACTGCCTTGTTTTGGTTTCCTCGTCCTTCTCGACGATGACATCATACGAAAACCAAACGAAAAAGTCCATCACAAACAAGTTTATATACGACGCTATGACCGAATGGCTCAAGCATCAGCTTGAGGTATACTTCATCGAAAATCCCGACGAAGCCGTTAAGGTTGCGGAAATGGTGCTTGTAAACAAGCGAAGCCGTGAGAATGCGGAAAAAACAAGGCTTAATCTGAAGAAAAAGCTTTCATCTACAATCGACCTTGCAAACCGTGTGCAGAAATTTGTTGACTGCCGTACAAAGGATGTGTCAAGAAGGGAAATTTATATCGTTGAGGGAGATTCGGCTCTCGGCGCATGCAAGCTTGCCAGAGAATCGGAATTTCAGGCGATAATTCCCGTCAGAGGCAAGATACTCAACTGCCTTAAAGCTGAATACGACAAGATTTTCAAAAATGAAATTATTGTTGATATAATCAAGGTTTTGGGCTGCGGCGTGGAGGTCAGCTCCAAGGCGAATAAGGAGCTTTCCACCTTTAATCTTGACAATCTGCGCTGGAACAAGGTTGTTATCTGCACCGATGCCGATGTTGACGGATTTCAGATAAGAACGCTTATTCTGACCATGCTTTACAGGCTTACTCCGACTCTTATTGAAAAGGGATATGTTTATATTGCGGAATCTCCGCTTTACGAAATAAACACCAAGAGCAAGACTTATTTTGCCTATGACGAGCGCCAGAAAACAAAAATCCTTGAGATGATAGGAAACGAGAAATATACTATTCAGCGTTCCAAGGGACTCGGCGAGAACGAGCCGGAAATGATGTGGAAAACCACGATGAATCCCGAAACAAGGCGTTTAATAAGAGTTCGTCCCGACGATGTTACTGCAACTGCCGAGATGTTTGAAATGCTGCTTGGCGACAATCTTCAGGGACGAAAGGACTATATCTCCGAAAACGGACATCTTTATATGGATGACCTGGACGTAACATAAGGTGAGAAAATGGCAAAAAAGAAGAAAGAACCTAAAATAATAAAAAGCAGGGCTGTTCCCGACGCTTATATTGAGGATGCGGGCGTTGTAATGGAGCAGAGGATTACGGATACGCTCAGGGTAAACTATATGCCCTATGCCATGAGTGTAATCGTATCGAGAGCGCTCCCCGAAATCGACGGTTTTAAGCCCTCTCACAGGAAGCTGCTTTATACAATGTATAAAATGAATTTGCTGAGCGGAGCAAAAATCAAATCCGCAAACGTCGTAGGGCAGACCATGCGCCTCAATCCTCGCGGAGACGGTGCGATTTATGAAACGATGGTGCGCCTTTCAAGGGGCAACGAAGCACTTTTGCACCCTTATGTAGATTCAAAGGGAAATTTCGGCAAGGCTTATTCAAGAGATATGGCGTACGCCGCTTCGCGTTATACCGAGGTCAAGCTTGACCCGATTTGCGAGGAGCTTTTCCGTGATATTGACAAGGATACGGTTGACTTTGTCCCCAACTACGACAATTCAACCACAGAGCCTTCATTGCTTCCCGCAACCTTTCCGTCGGTGCTCGTAAATGCAAATGTGGGAATTGCGGTTTCTATGGCGAGCAATATATGCCCGTTCAATCTGGCGGAAATTTGCGAAACCACAATCGCTTTGATGAAGGACCCCGACCACGATGTCCGAACAACGCTGAAAGGTCCTGATTTTCCCGGCGGCGGCTATCTTATTTACAATGACGAGGAGCTTGAAAAAATCTACCGTACGGGCAGAGGCTCGGTTAAAATTAAATCTAAGTATTCCTATGATAAGGAAGCCGGCTGTATTGAGATAACTCAAATTCCTCCCACAACAACGGTCGAAGCGATACAGGACAAAATCATCGAGCTTGTCAAAAGCGGAAAGATAAAGGAAATATCCGATATCCGCGACGAAACCGACCTTTCCGGTCTAAAGCTTGCGATAGATATAAAGCGGGGAGTAGATCCCGACAAGCTTATGCAGAAGCTATTTAGAATGACTCCGCTGATGGACGCATATTCCTGCAATTTCAATATACTTATCGCAGGTACGCCCATGGTTCTCGGCGTTTATCAGATAATTGAGGAATGGGTTGCGTTCAGAACAGAGTGCGTTCAGCGAAGAACATATTTTGAGCTGAAAAAGAAAAAGGACAGGCTTCATCTATTAAAAGGTCTTGAAAAGATTCTTCTTGATATAGACAAGGCAATTAAAATTGTTCGGGAAACCGAGGAAGAGAAAAACGTTGTGCCGAACCTTATGATTGGCTTCGGTATTGACGAGATTCAGGCGGAATTTGTCGCAGAAATCAAGCTGCGCCACCTGAACAGAGAGTATATTTTAAAACGCACCGAGGATATCGAGGCTCTTGAAAGAGATATTGCCGAAATGGAGGAAATCCTCAAGAGCAAGCGAAAAATACGTGCAATTATAATTAAAGAGCTTGAAGCGGTCATAAAAAAATACGGTCAGCCGAGGAAAACCGAAATAACCTATGAATCTGTCGAAGAGGTTTCCGAGGAGGATGAAACTCCCGATTATCCCGTTAATCTTTTCCTTACAAGGGACGGCTATTTCAAGAAGGTTACGCCGCAGTCGCTTAGAATGAGCGGCGAGCAGAAGCTCAAGGAGGGCGACCGTGTAGAACAGCACATTGAGGCTACAAACCGCCACGAGATACTGTTTTTCACAAACAAGTGTCAGGTTTACAAGACCAAAGCCTCAGATTTTGCGGATACCAAGGTAAGCGTCTTGGGCGATTATATCCCTGCAAAGCTGGGCTTTGATGAGGGGGAGCTTGTACACACAATGGTGGTTACGCTTGATTACAGCGAAAATCTGATGTTCTTTTTTGAGAACGGCAAGGCAGCCAAGGTTCCGCTTAAGCAATACGAAACAAAAACAAACCGAAAGAAGCTTGCAAACGCCTACGGAAGCAAGTCTCCGCTTGTGTCCATGTATTCCGTTTCGGACAACGCTGATTTCGCAATGCTTTCAACCGGCGGAAGAATGCTTGTTTTCAATTCGGCGCTGTTAATTGCCAAAACCACAAAAAATACAATAGGCGTCAGCGTAATGGCTCTTAAAAAGAACGCTGTGCTTTCAAAAGCTTATCTTGTAACGGACGAGCTTCTTCCCAACAGGGAAAAGTACAGAGTAAAGGCAATTCCTGCCGCCGGTGGCTTTGCACGTGATTTCGAGCCGCCCGAGCAGACAAGTCTTTTGTAAAATACCGATAAAAGCAACAAAAAATATTGACTTTTAATTGTTAAAGCATTATAATTAACTGGTATGATATATTGGAGACAGGCGTCTCCAAATTGGAGGTAAATAATGAGAAAGACAAAGAAAGGCGTTTTCTTTATCATCACCTTTGCTATTGTGCTTTTCGCTGTTCTTACTTTCAGCGGTTTTTACACGCAGTTCGGTGATATAAAGACTGTTTATGTCAGAGGCGTCGATGATATCCGATGGGGTATTGATATTCGAGGCGGCGTTGACGTAACCTTTACTCCGCCCGAGGGCAGGGACGCATCAGATGAGGAAATGGATTCGGTTAAAGAGCTTATATCTCAGCGTATGATAGGCCTTAGCATAAGCGACTACGAATGTTATGTCGATTACGATAAGGACCGTCTTATTGTCAGATTCCCGTGGAAATCCGACGACGAGTCCTTTGACGCCGAAGCGGCGGTTCAGGAAATCGGAGAAACCGCTCAGCTTACATTCCGTGAAGGCTACAATGTTGACTCAAACGGTGCTTGGACAGGCGTTACCGAAGAGAATATAATACTTACGGGCAGCGATGTCGTTTCCGCAACCCCGATGTATAATTCGGAAGACAGCGAGTACATAGTTTCCCTCAAGCTGAATGACGAAGGAGCGGCTAAGTTCTCCGAAGCCACCGAAAGACTCAAGGGCGATACAATTTCAATTTGGATGGACCGGACATGTATTTCCTATCCGACGGTAAATGAAAAAATCGCAACCGGCGAAGCGACAATTTCAGGCTCGTTTACCGCAGATTCGGCAAAGGCTCTCGCAAATAAAATCACGGCAGGCGCTCTGCCTTTCGAGCTTAAAATCGAGTCCCTGAGCACAATTTCGCCTACGTTGGGACTTTCGGCAAAAAGCGCTATGACTCTTGCAGGAGTTATCGCTTTCGCGATTATTTCAATTCTTATGATAGTAATTTACCGTTTGCCCGGAGCGGTTGCGGTTATTGCTCTTCTCGGTCAGGCGGCAGGCTGTATTGCGGCTGTAACAGGCTTCTTCGGCTTTGTTTCAAGCTCGACTCTTACAATCCCCGGTATTGCAGGTATTATTCTTTCAATCGGTATGGGTGTTGACGCAAATATCATCACCGCCGAGCGTATAAAGGAAGAGCTCCGTTCGGGAAAGAGCATCGACGGCGCTATACAGGCAGGCTATTCAAATGCGTTCTCGTCTATTTTTGACGGAAACCTTACAAATATAATCGTTGCAGTTGTTCTTATGGGTTCATTCGGACCTCCGCAGAACTTCCTTACAACAATTTTTAAACCGTTTTTCTTCTTCTTCGGAACATCAACGGAGGCTACGATTTACTCCTTTGGATTTACTCTTATCGTAGGCGTTGTGTTCAACTTCATAATGAGCATACTTTTCTCGCATCTCATGCTCAGCGCCGTATCCAAATTTAAGCCTTTAAGAAAGCTTTCTCTTTACGGCGTAAAAGAATCTGAACTGAGCGGAGGTGAGCAGAATGGCTAAGTTTGAATGGCTTGATGTAAACAAGGCAAGAAAGCCGGCTTTCATAACATCCGGTATTATCATCCTGCTTTCCGTAGTAATCGCATTCGTTTTCGGCGTTAAAATGGATATTCAGTTTACGGGCGGTACGATTATTACCTTCTCTTATGAGGGAGACATCGACCTGAACAGCGTTCAGACCAAGGCGAACGAATATCTTGACGTGACCTCAAAGGTTACCTTCGGCGAGTCAATCGGAAGCCAGTCGATAAAGACTATTTCGGTTGCCATCGACACAGCCGAGGGACTTACGCCTGAGGCTCAGTCAGAGTTTATTACCGCTATCGAGGGAGATTTCAAGGATTATAAGCTTACCACCCTCGAAAGCAATAACGTAGCGGCAACAACAGGCGTTATGTTCTTCTGGAAATGTATTGTGGCAGTAGCCATTGCTTCTGTTTTGCTTATCGTATATGTAGGCTTCAGATTTAAGAAAATCGGCGGCTGGAGAGCGGGCGTATGCGGTATAGTTGCGTTGCTCCACGATGTATTCATCGCATTTGCCGTTATGGTTATTTTCAGAATACAGATTGATTCAAACTTTATTGCGGCAGTATTGATAATTCTCGGTTACTCAATCAACGATACAATTATTATCTATGACAGATTGAGAGAAAACCGCAAAATTTACGGCAATAAATTCGATGTTGCAGAGCTTACAAACATAAGTGTAAGACAGACTCTCGGCAGAACTATCAACACGACGATTACCACTCTTTCTTCCGTAATTGTAATTTGCATAGTTTGCTCGGTTTACAACATCACATCAATTTACAGCTTGATTTTCCCGCTTCTTGCAGGTATGCTTTCAGGCGTTTACTCAACAATCTTCATCTCATGTCCTTTGTGGGTAATGTGGGAGCAGAAGAGAATGAAAAAATAAAGTTTAGCAAAGCATAGAAGAAAGTACCGAACTTAAAGCTCGGTACTTTTTTTGTACCCGCACACAGATTCGGCTGTCGCATTAGTGAATAAAAAAGCGAGCATCCATTGTGCAAAACGACGGTAAATTCATCTGAAAATTGTACAAAATATAGATATTGAAAGTAAAAAATATATTTATTATTGACAAGCCGGAATATTTCTGATAGATTATAGGTGGACAAGTTAATATATCTCTGATATTATTGGAGTGTTACCGCAAGGGCATAACCAACTTTTTATACGGACTTATTACAACGGGCTTCGTATATTAGGTTGGATTTTTTATTTTCGGAAGAATTAACAGGTGAGCGTATGAAAATTATAAAAGTAATAAATAATAATACAGTATGCGTCCTTGACGGAAACGGGAAGGAACAAATAGTTTCGGGCAAGGGAATCGGCTTTGGGAAAAAGTACGGCGACGAGGTTGATTCGGCGCAAATCCAAAAGGTTTATACAATAACGGATTCTGCGCTGAGGAAGAAGATGATTGATCTTCTCGGCGAAATTCCATATGAATACATTAAATTCACAGAGGAAATTGTCGAACACATCAGAAAAGCGATACCGTCGCATCTCAACGAGTCGCTTCTCGTTACGCTTTCGGATCATATAAGCTTCGCTGTCGAGCGCAAAAACAAGGGAATTGAATTTACAAATCCTCTTATGGACTCTATACGTGAATGTTATCCCGAGGAGCTGAGTCTGGGAGAATACTGCGTAGAACAGATTGAAAAACAGCTGGGAGTAAGTATGTCGGAGGACGAAGCGGGATTTATAGCGATGCACATAGTCAACGCCCGCCTTGACACAAAAATGAGCGATGTTTACGATATAACAAAAATGGTTAACGGCTGCGTTGAAACAGCGGAATACTATTATTCTGCAAAATTCGACCGAAACGATTCTTACTATCAAAGATTTCTTGTTCATTTGAAGCTTCTTGCTCAGAGAATTTTCAAAAATCAGGAGCTTCCCAAGGCTCTGAGCAGCGACGCCGTATTTGTATCAATGATAAGAAAAAGCTGCAGCAAGCATTATAAATGCGCCCTGTGTATGCAGGAGTATATTTTGAAAACCTACGGCAAAAGTATTACCGAAGATGAACTGCTGACCTTGGCAATTCATTTAAAAAGAGTTACATCACAGATCGGTGAATAAGCCTTTGCAAAAAAGGTACCGTTTGCAAAAGGCTGAAAATAAACAGCATAGCGGAGGAAAAAATGAAAGATAAGATTTTCGGGGTTTTACAAAGAGTAGGACGCTCTTTTATGCTTCCGATAGCAATTCTCCCGGTAGCGGGACTGCTTTTGGGCATAGGAAGCTCCTTTACCAACCCCACTACACTTGAAACATACCATCTTACAAACATAATTCACGAGGGCGGAATACTTTATACAATCCTCATGATAATGAGCAAGACAGGCAGCGTAGTGTTTGACAATCTTGCCCTGCTGTTTGCGATGGGAGTAGCCATCGGTATGGCAAAAAAGGAAAAAGAGGTTGCGGCTCTTTCGGGAGCGGTTGCGTACCTCATTATGAACACTGCAATCAGCGCTTTGATAACCGCAAAGGGCGGCGTTGAAGCAATGGCGGCCAATTCTACTACATCGGTTCTGGGAATAACAACCCTGCAAATGGGCGTATTCGGAGGAATAATTGTCGGACTGGGAGTTGCCGCGCTTCACAATAAATTCTACAAGATACAGCTGCCGCAGGTGCTGTCGTTTTTCGGCGGAACACGATTTGTCCCGATTATATGCAGTCTTGTTTATCTTGTAGTCGGAATTGTAATGTTCTTCTTATGGCCGATTGTACAGAGCGGAATTGCACAGCTCGGACAGCTTGTACTGGCTTCGGGCTATGCGGGAACATGGATTTACGGAATTATCGAAAGAGCGCTTATTCCGTTT
>JBJESI010000029.1:0-3240 GCA_051882715.1 Oscillospiraceae bacterium | reverse complement strand
AGATAGCTATGCTCTTTCCTCCAGATACTTCTGGACTCTTTCGCCGTCAGTTGCGAATTCCATAAGCCCTTCCTTGCGCTTTATGTGACCGCCTGTGCCGCAGCCTGCCAGAACCACAACGCAGTTACCCAGTTCGTCGGCAGTCTTAAGCGCAGCCTCTACCGCCTGATCGCGGTCGGTTATAATACGGGCTTTTTCCTTATGCTCGATGTGCTCAAGCACTTCCGAGCATATTTTATTTATGTCTTCTTTAAATTCAATGCTGTCAAAGCCGTTTTCCTTTAAAATTTCGGCTACGGCGTCGTGCTGACCTGCTCCGATTTCGTAAATAAGCCAACCGCCGGGCTTGATTTTCTCCGACCAAAGCTTTGTGATTTTGCGGTACATTTCCAAACCGTCGTCCCCGCCGAAAAGAGCCGTCCGAGGCTCGAATGAAACCTCCCTTTGGAGCGACTCCATATCCTGCTTTGTAAGATACGGAGGATTTGCCGTAACAACATCAAAGCCGCCCAGCGCCGAGCAGTGAGAAGCGTCGGTTACATCTGCCTTTAACGCTTTGATTTCAGCCTTATTAAGCTCTATATTTCTTTTAAGATACTCAAATGCGTCGTCGTAAAGCTCTGCCGCCGCAACATCAGCCTCAGGGCGAAGCTTTTTTAACGCAACCGCAACACAGCCGCTTCCGCTGCAAAGATCGCATACCGAAGCATTGCCGCTTATCCTTTCAAGAGCGGCTTCGACAAGGGTTTCCGTGTCGTTTCTGGGAATAAGCACTCCCTCTCCCACAAGAAAGGGAAAGCCGTAAAACTCCCATTCGCCCACAAGGTACTGCAAGGGCTCGCCTGCTATACGGCGGTTTATGATTTCGGAAAGCATTTCCCGCTTTTTCTCGCTGTCGTCCACGGGCTTGTTTACAAGAAGCTCCATTTTATCGGCTCCGTAAACACTGCGGACAATGCACGCCGCTTCAAGAGCAGGACTTTCTATTCCGCCCGCTTTAAGTGCGTTGCGGGTGTTTTTATATATTAAATAGCTACCAGCGGTCATCTTCATCTTCCTCCGGTGCGACCGCTTTAAACGCCGCAATAGCGACCTCGATTTCGCTGTCGTCTGGCTCGTTTGTGGTGATTCTCTGAAGAGCCATGCCGGGTGCGGAAATTATCCTTGTTACTATATTGTCGTAACGTCCCGCTATTTTTATAAGCTCATACGAAACTCCCACAATCAAGGGAAGAGTCAGCAGGCGCAGAGCCATTCTGAGCCAAGTATTATCCACCGAGGAAAATAGGAATGAAAAAATCACTATTCCCACAATAAGTACAAGAAATATAAAGCTTGTTCCGCATCTGGGATGAAAACGGCGCTGACGCTTTACATTTTCAACGGTAAGCTCCTCGCCGGCTTCGTAGCAGGCTATGGTCTTATGCTCTGCACCGTGATACTCGTATGTTCTTTTCATGTCCTTCATCTTGGAGGTCAGCCATAGATAAAGAATTAAAATCGCTATTTTGATTATGCCCTCAAGAAGAGCCTTAAACGGGCCTACATTACCGAAAAGCGAAACAATCCATGTGGGGAGATACACAAACAAAAGCACTGCCAGCGCTATTCCCAAAAACATTGAAATTGTTGTGATTATACCCATAAGCTTATCGCCGAGCTTATCTGTAAGCCACTTTTCAAACTTTGACATTTCCTCTTCTTCATCTTCAAGATTTGTTGCCTTTTCGGCAGATTTGGAAAGACATTTATAGCCCTCCGCCATTGAAGTGACGAAGTTGCAGCAGCCCCTTATTATCGGGACTTTTCTGTACCAAGGCTTATTTTTGCCGTTTTTTATTTTCCATTTTTCAAGGTCGACAGTTCCGTTCGGGAGCCGTACCGCAAGCGCCGAATACTCAAGCCCTCTCATCATTACGCCCTCGATTACAGCCTGTCCGCCTATCATGGTTTTATGAAGAACCTTTTTCTCTCTCATTTCTCCTCTCCCTCCTGCACCGGCTGCTCTACACTTTTAATCTCTACCTTATCCGATTCGACAGATTTTGTCTTTATCGGCAGGACTATTTCAACAGTTGTTCCGACATTTTCTTCGCTTGTTATAAAAAGCTGTCCGTCATGGAGATTAACAATCTCCTCGGCTACCGCAAGGCCTATTCCCGAACCTCTGCGTGTATGATTTGCCTTATAGAACTTTGTTTTTACCTTGGGCAGATCCTGCTGGGATATTCCGCAGCCGCTGTCCCTGATAATGATTTTGACATTATCCTTATCGGCGTCCGCAGTTATCCACACATTTCCGCCGGCGTCGGAATACTTGATTGCATTGTCTATTACATTTATGAACACCTGTCTGAGCCTGTTTTTGTCGCCGTAAAATACGGGCAGATTTTCGGGCGCACTGTAATGAAGAGCGATTTCAGCCCTTTTTGCTCCCTCCTGATATATAAGGATAGCGTCCTCAAGCTCCGCAAGAATATCCATATTGGAAAGCACAAGAGTAAATCTTCCGTTTTGAATTCTTGAAAAGTCCAAAAGCTCTTCAACCAAAGCCGAAAGCCTGTCGGATTCGTTTGAAATTACCCTCATACCCTTTTTCACGGTTTCGGGATCCTCGATTGAGCGCAGGGTCTCCGCCCAGCCCTTTATGGCTGTAAGGGGAGTTCTGAGCTCGTGAGAAACAGAGGAAATAAAATCGTTTTTCATTTTCTCGGCATTTGAAAGCTCATCGGCCATATAGTTGATAACACTGCAAAGCTCGCTGATTTCGTCATTGGCTTTACGCTCATTATCAATTCTGGCGGAAAAGTCCCCTGCGGCAATCTGCCTTGCGGTTTTGCTTATCTGTCTTACGGGATTAACAATCGACCGTGTAAAGAAAAGGCCCGAAACCACTATAAGCGAAAGAATTCCCACGGAAGCTGCAACAATAACCAGAACTATAAGAAATACCTGCCTGTCGGCATTTTCAAGAGAAACAAGAAGCCTTAACGCCGAAAATCCTGTTACTCCGTCGGGGACGGGTATTGTCGCCGTCATTACCTTTTCTTTTGAGGAAAGCCTTCCCACGCAATAGGAAATATCGTTTGTCTTTATAGCTTCGTAATAATCGGGCATAGTAACCGTGCCTACGGGCGCAAAGCCGCTTGACGAAATTACCGTTTCTCCCTTTTCGTTTATAGCCTGAAGCTCGATAATTTCCTTGTCCTCATAATTCTCAACCATGCTTCTTATCTGAGC
>JBJESI010000028.1:0-3301 GCA_051882715.1 Oscillospiraceae bacterium | reverse complement strand
AATAAGAATGACAGCATTGATATGTCTGCGGGAATTGTAATGCAAAAAACTGTCGGAGACTACATAGGCAAAGGCGAAGCAATAGCTTTTTTGCACACGAACAGACATGAGGTGGTAAACGACGCTTCTCGGCTTTTTATTGACGCAATAAAAATCGGCGGAGAAAAACCTCCAGCCGAGCCGCTTATATATGAAATAATCAAACCGATTTAAATAGGGTAAATAAACTTAACCGCCGCAGAGATTTTTTTGTTCTGCGGCGGTATTTACTATGAATTTACGCTGTAAATAATGTCTGTATATGAAGGATACGGCCAATAATCCTCACCGCATATTTCCTCAATGCTGTCAGCATAAAAGCGGATTGAATCCATGCAGGGAATTATTTCATCCTTATAGAAGAACATAAGCTCCTTTAGGTCGGTGTAATCCTTTGTTTTTGCAACGAGGGCTTCAAGCTTTTCAGTTGCATCATAAAGCTTTTCACTGCTTTCGGAAACTCTCTTGAGCAGGTTTTCTTCAAGGGTGCAGGGAAGAGCTTCGCATACGGCTTTTTTGCTGATTACGGTATTTGAAAGGTCGTGCATGAAAGCGCATACCGCAGGGTAAATATCTCTCTTTGTCATTTCAAGCATTGTGAGCGCTTCGATATGTAGATTTTTGATGTAATTGTCCATCATAATCTCGTATCTTGCAAAAATTTCTTCCTTTGTAAAGATTGAATGTTTTGTGAAAACCTCGATATTCTTATCTTCAATAAAATAAGGAATAGCGTCTGCGGTTGTGGGAAGATTAAGAAGTCCTCTTTTGTTTGCTTCTTCTTTCCACTCGTCGGAGTAGTTGTTTCCGTTGAAAATAATGCGCTTGTGATTTTTAATTGTTTCTCTGATTATTTTATTAAGATCTGCGTTAAAGTCCTCCGAATTTTCAAGAGTGTCAGCAAAGTCAGAAAGAACATCGGCAACGATAGTGTTGATGATGATGTTGGGGAGGGAGATTGAAGCGCTTGATCCGAGCATACGGAATTCAAATTTGTTGCCCGTAAATGCAAAAGGTGAAGTTCTGTTTCTGTCCGTTGTATCCTTAGGAAATCTGGGAATGCAGTGAACGCCGACCTTGATAACCTCGGCGTCCTTTTGCATATAGCTTTCGCCGGTTTCGATGGAATCAAGAATTTCGGTAAGCTCATCTCCCAGGAAAATAGACACTATTGCCGGAGGAGCTTCGTTAGCGCCGAGCCTGTGGTCGTTCCCTGCCGTAGCAACGGAAATTCTGAGCAAATCCTGATACTCATCGACAGCCTTGATAACAGCGACGAGGAAAAGCAGAAACTGTGCGTTTTCCTGAGGAGAATCTCCGGGCTCAAAGAGGTTCATACCCGTATCTGTGGACAGCGACCAGTTGTTGTGCTTGCCGCTTCCGTTAACACCCTCGAAGGGCTTTTCGTGCAAAAGGCAGGCAAGATTATGCTTTCTTGCAACCTTTTTCATGGTTTCCATTGTAAGCTGGTTGTGGTCGGTCGCCATATTTGTTTCAGTATAAATGGGAGCAAGCTCATGCTGTGCGGGAGCAACCTCGTTGTGCTCTGTCTTAGCAAGAATTCCGAGCTTCCAAAGCTCTTCGTCAAGCTCTTTCATGAAGTTGGCAACGCGGCTTTTTATTGCACCGAAATAATGGTCTTCAAGCTCCTGACCTTTGGGAGGCTTGCAGCCGAAAAGAGTTCTTCCCGTAAGGATAAGGTCTTTTCTGCGGTTATATATATCCCTGTCAATAAGAAAATACTCCTGTTCGGGACCTACGGTAGTAATTACCTTGTTTACGTCCTCATTTCCGAAAAGCTTGACAATTCTCAACGCCTGCTTACTTACGGCTCCCATAGAACGCAGAAGCGGCGTCTTTTTGTCAAGAGCCTGACCGCCGTAGGAATAAAATACCGTGGGAATACAGAGAGTGTTGTCCTTAATGAAAGCATAGGTTGTCGGGTCCCAAGCGGTATAGCCCCTTGCCTCAAAGGTGGCCCTGAGACCGCCCGAGGGGAAGCTTGAAGCGTCGGGTTCGCCCTTTATCAGTTCTTTCCCTGAGAAGTCCATAATAACGCTGCATCTGTCAACAGGGTTAATAAAGCTGTCGTGCTTTTCTGCGGTAACGCCCGAGAGAGGCTGAAACCAGTGTGTGTAATGGGTAACTCCGTGTTCAACCGCCCAGTCCTTCATTGCGTCCGCAACCTCTGCGGCAACATCTGCGCTGAGCTTTCTGCCGTTGATCATCGTACGCATTACTGCGTCATAAGCCTCTTTAGTAAGCTTTTTTTTCATAACCTTCTCGTTAAAGACAAGGCTTCCGAAAATGTCAGGAATATTCTGCATAAAACTTTCCTCCAATAAATTTGAAAAAGGCTGCCGAAATCAGCCCTTTTAATTATATTATCAAAAAGTGTTTTTGTCAATCATTCGTTCCGATATTTAAAAAAACCATATTCGGATAGATTTTTTTCAGGCGTGAATCGGGGTAGAGGCTGTCGAGAAAGCGTGAAAGTGCATTTTGCGGAGGAATTTTCTTTTTTCTGAGAAGCTGACGGGAAACCGCTGCGGCGGAAATAAGGAAATCGAAAAGGAAAAAAGCAAGCATAAAAACCGTGACTGCGTTAAGCACGGTGTCCGGAATAAGACCTATGAAATTTATAAAAGGCGGCATTAAAACCTTTATCCAAAGCAGTCCGAGAAGTCCCCATGCCGCAGCAAAAATAACGCTCGTCCGTCCGTTTACGCTTGTAGGCGTGCCCGTATAATCCCACGATACCGTACCGAAAAGCTTTTCCTGAATATAACTGCAAAAGTATTCGTATATTCCTCCGATAATTCCGCAAATCAAAACTATTTGCCACCACTTTTCAGCGTCAAAAGCGTATACGGCAAGCGTAAGTATAACGGTTCCGAAGCCGTAAATCTGATTGAACGGACCGTATAAAACGCCGACTCTGCTTTCACTTCTGCGAAAGTACAGAATACACCAAAGCCCCTCAATAATAACCCCTGCGACAGAGCCGAATACAAAAAACCAAAAAAGGCTTACAGGCGTAACAGCGTCGGTAGGTAATAACATATAACCACTCCTTTTTTGAGTTATTATGGCAAATAAGTTGAGAAATTATTCAATTCGGTGTATAATAAACGTAAATAGCGAAAGGAGCGGCGGATTTATGAATGAAAATATAGACAGACTCAGAAAAAAGGCAAATTCGCTTCCGCTTCTTCCTGGCGTTTATCTGATGAAGAATAAGGAAGGAAAAATTATATATATC
>JBJESI010000027.1:0-3344 GCA_051882715.1 Oscillospiraceae bacterium | reverse complement strand
TATTTTCGTGCGGCGGACATCCGCCGCATTTTGCTTTCTTCGTCAAGCGGCGCTCCACGTCCACGCAAGCCTTTAAAAAGGCTTAATCAGTCGCAGAAAGCGATGCCGATGTCCTTTGCGGCTTTTACAAGCTCGTGGTCCTTAGGCACAAGCTTCGGCTTGCCCGCAATATCCGCAAGAGCGTTGTGAGTGATGCAGTTGTCCTTTTTTGCCACCGTTACGCCGAAAATGCCGTCGGAAATCAGCTTTGCCGCATAAACTCCGAACTGCGTCGAGAGAACCCTGTCGTATGCTGACGGCGAGCCGCCTCTGAGATAATGGCCGGGAACCATTGAGCGTGTTTCAATGCCCGTGTTCTTCTGAATATAGTCCACTACAAGGGGAGTTACATTTGTAATTCCTCCTCGGCTTGCAATGCGCTGCTTGCGCTTCATATCCTTTTCCTCTTTCGAGAAAGCGCCCTCGGCAACGGCTATAATTGAGAAGGCATGGCCGTCGTCAACACGCTTTTTAACCGCTTTTGCAAGCTTTTCGTAGGAGAAGGGGATTTCGGGAAGCAAAACCACGTCCGCACCGCCTGCAACTGCAGAGTAAAGCGTAAGCCAGCCCGCCTTGTTGCCCATAATTTCGACAACCATAGCTCTTGAATGGCTGTGGGCGGTGGAGTGAAGCCTGTCGATAACCTCCGTTGCAATGTCAACCGCCGTGTGGAAGCCGAAGGTTACGTCCGTACCGTAAATATCGTTGTCAATGGTTTTCGGCAAACCGATTACATTAAGACCGCTTTGAGACAGCAGATTTGCTGTTTTGTGCGTGCCGTTTCCGCCCAGCGTCAGCAGGCAGTCAAGCTTCATCTTTTTGTAGTTTTCAATCATATTTCCGACCTTGTCTACATTGTCGTCGCCGATTACCTGAATTGTTTTATAGGGCTGACGCGATGTGCGGAGAATTGTTCCGCCCCTTGTTAAAATGCCCGAAAAATCCTCACGCTTCATTTTTTTATAGTCGCCGTTTATGAGCCCTGTGTAGCCCTCATTTATTCCGTAAATTTCCACCTTGTCGCCCATTTTCTCGTAGAGCGCTTTTGCAACGCCTCTGATTGCGGCGTTAAGTCCGGGGCAGTCGCCGCCGCTTGTAAGAATACCTACTCTCATTTTGATTTTTTTCCTTTCGCTTTAGTTTTCTTTTTATTTTCGGCGTAAGCGGATTCAAAAAGCTCCTCCTGCATATTGTGCACCGACGCTGAGGGCGATTTTTTTACCCGAACATATTCGCCGTTTTTCTTCATTTTTCTTGCCTGGGTATTATCCGCAAGGGAAAGCCGCAGTATTTTTGCAAGCTTCAGCTTTGCGGTGTAATCGTAAACGGGAGCCGCAACCTCCACCCTTTGCATAGTGTTTCTCGTCATAAAATCGGCGGAGGAAATAAAGTATTTTCTCGTCTTGTAATCGCCGAAGGCATAAATCCTTGAATGTTCAAGAAAACGTCCGACAATGCTTATAACCGTGATATTGTCGGTTTTTCCCTCGATACCGGGGACAAGACAGCAAATACCTCTTATAATCATCTGGATTTTCACGCCCGCCGTTGAAGCCTCGGTAAGCTTAGCGATAAGCTCCTTGTCGGTAAGGGAATTCATTTTTAAAATTATTTCTCCCTTTTCGCCCGACTGCTGACGCTCGATTTGTTCGTCTATAAGTGCAATAAGCTTTTGCTTCAGGCAAAGGGGAGCCACCATAAGCTCCTCGCTGTTTTCAACGAACACGCCCTTGTTAAGACATTCGAAAACATACCTTGCCTCCGAGGCGATTTCGGGATTTGCCGTGAACAGCGCAAGGTCTGTGTAAAGCCGCGCGGTTTTCTCGTTGAAATTGCCCGTTCCCACCTGAACAACGCTTCTGCCGTCCGAGAGACCGATAATAAGCAGCTTTGAATGAACCTTGTAGTCGGGAAGACCGTAAATTACGCCGCAGCCTGCATTTTCAAGCCGCTTTGACCAGTCGATATTGTTTTCCTCGTCGAACCTTGCCCTAAGCTCCACCATGCAGGTAACCTTTTTTCCTGCTCTTGCGGCGTCGATGAGAGCCTGAACGATTTTCGAGTCGTTGGCTACTCTGTAAAGGGTTATCATAATTTCGGTTACACGCTCGTCCTTTGACGCCTCCTCCAAAAGGTCGATGAGAAATTTTATATCGTCAAAGGGGTAAGATAACAGTCTGTCCTTTTTAAGAACCGTGTCAATAAGAGACTTTTCTCCCTTTGCAAACAATGGATACTGAGGGGTAACCGGAGCGTAGTAGATCTTTGGATATTGGGATTTCGGCAGTCTGTCCTCAATCACAGAGAGAAATTTCATATTGAGCGGAGCGCTTTGGCAGAAAAGCTGCTTTTTTGAAAGGCAGAGCATTCTCTTTAAATGTGCAAGGATTTTTTCTCCTCCGCCGATGTATCTCAGCTCCACGGGAGCAAGTCTGCGCCTTAGGTCGATAAGCTTTGACATGGTTTCTCTGAAATCCACGTCGAAATCGTAAAGCCCCTCGTTTTCGTCTATATCGGCGTTTCTGATAACCGCAAAGATTATTTTTTCGGTAATCTCGAATTTGTGGAAAACCTTGTGGGCAAACATGAGAATAAGGTTTTCGATAAGAATTACCCTCAGCTTATCTCCGGGGAGGACTATTGCCTTAGGGAGAGTGTCGCGAATCGGAATAAGTCCGAATTTTGTGCCGCCGTTTTTTGCCCTGAGAGTCACTCCGATCACGTGCTGAGAATTGTCTATAAACGGGAAAGGATGGTTTTTTTCAATAATAAACGGGGAGATAACGGGAGCGATATTTCTTTCAAAAATCTGCTTGAGGTATGAACGCTCCGCAGGGGTAATGCTGTCCTCGTCAACGATTTCAAAATACTTTTTTGCGTCGCAAAGCACGTCCGAATAAGCCTTGTCGAGTAAGGGAAGAAGATTTGCCGTGTGCCTGTATATCTCGGAGAGCTGAGCCTTTATTTTTTCGGGGGAGTCCTCTACAAGAAGCTTATCTATCCCTGAGCCGACTCTCACACGGTAGAATTCTTCAAAATTGCTTTGAAAAATCGAGATGAAATTCAGCCTTTCCATAAGGGGATTAGCTTTGTTCTGAGCCTCTTCAAGAACTCTTGCGTTAAATTTAATCCAGCTTAGTTCACGGTCTACATAAATTTCTTTGTCCATAATGTAATCCTCGTAAGTTGATGTTTTTGTTTGCTCGGTGTGCCGCTGTTACCGATAAGATAATTATATCATATTTTACTAAAAAATAAAACAAATTTTATCAAAAATCCTGCACTTTACACATTTTTAACTTAAG
>JBJESI010000026.1:0-3357 GCA_051882715.1 Oscillospiraceae bacterium | reverse complement strand
TAAGCCTAACGCTTACCTCTCCCGAAGAAAGCGCAAGCGTGTCGTTCTCTGAAATACTTACCGCAAGGGAATAATCCTCGTTTATGCCTGTTACCTTGCCCTCACAGCTTTCGCCCTTGTAGGTAAAGGTAACAGTTTTTCCGATAAGAACGGAACGCTTGACATATTCGTGATAGTAGGCTTTATCCGAAAGGTTTTTATAGCACTCCGCAAAATTGTTGAGGAGCCCTGCGGTTATTTCGGCTTTTTGGCTTCCTGCGTTTTCCGAGCTGTCAAGAACGGCGCCTGCAATGTCCTTGATGCTGTCGGGGAAACCGTTTTCAGGCTCAAGCAGATTTATTCCGACTCCTATTACGGCATAATTCAGCTCGCCGTTTTCCACATTTACAGAAGCGTCAGTAAGAATACCGCAAACCTTTTTACCGTCCATGAAAACATCGTTTACCCATTTAATCCCTGTCGCCTTGCCGGTGACGGTTTCGATAGCCTTTGCGGCGGCAACGGCGGTGCAGGTTGTAAGAAGAAGCGCTTTTTGCGCAGGCAGATGCGGTCTTACGAGTATGCTTATGTATATCCCCGTTCCTTTCGGAGAAAAATATTCCCTGTTCATTCTTCCTCTGCCGGAGGTCTGCTCTTCGGCGATAATTACCGTACCCTCCGGAGCGCCCTCCTGCGCCATTTGCTTCAGCATTGTGTTTGTCGATGTAACCGTTTTGTATGCGGCGATACTGTACATATCGGTGTTAAGCCGCTTTTCTATGGCGGGAACGGACAGCGTACTGCTGCTGTTTTCAAGACAATAGCCGCAGTTTTTTACTGCGGAAATCATATGTCCCTCGTCCCGAAGATAATTTACGGCTTTCCACACGGCGTTTCTGCTTATTCCGAGCTGTGCTGCAAGCTCTGCTCCCGAAATGCGTTTTCCTCTGTTTTCCTCAAGAATATCAAGGATTTTGTCTGCGGATTGCATTTTCTTCGATTTCTCCTTTTTTAAGCATTGGAGCGGGTTCGGATACTCCTTCAATGCTTAAGACAAATATCAGCCCAGGAGCAGTCCCCGCAAATTTCAAAAAGCCGCCCCTTTGCAATTATTTTCGCCTTAATTATATCTGAAAACTCGTCGAATGGCAATACCTGTCCGCAGTGAATTTCGCAGATTTCCGCAACCCTGCGGTCGTATTCCGAGGATTTTTCGGTGGCAGAGCAAATACCGTCCCTGCATTCCGGGCATTGTTCACATATTGCATCGGCGCAAAAGACGATTTCTACAAGGGGATTTGTTTTTGATATGCCGTAAATTCTGCTCATATTTTCCGTGAAGCCGTCGGAATAGCCCTTGCCCTCAAAAAATCGCAGGCAAAGCAAATGGTGGGGTCTTAGCTTAAAGCTTGACATGAGCGGATACCTTTTTGACAATAAGAACGGAAATAAGCAGTTTTGCAAGGTCAGGTATAATATATGGCAGAACGCACCACGAAAAGGCGGTGAGAATACCTATCGCTTCTTTTGTTCTTGTGTAGATAATCATAAACCACGCCGTGCCGAAGGCATAGCAAACCGCAAGCCCCGCAAGCATTGCAAGAGCCGTAACAACAAAGCTCCCGCCGAATTTTTTGATTATAAGTCCGATAACGGGTACCATAAGCAAAAATCCGAGAATATAGCCTCCGGTTGTTCCGAAAAGAACTCCGGGACCTCCGCTGAAGCCCGCAAATACGGGAGCGCCCAAGCCTCCGAGTATTATATATCCCAAAACCGCCATAGTAGCACGCTTTGTCCCCAGCAAACCTACCGTTACAAAAACAGCAAAGGTCTGAAGCGTAAAGGGAATTTGCATCGGCACCGAAATCCATGAGCATACCGTAATAAGTGCGATAAAAAGTCCTGTTATAACAATTTCTTTAACCGTAAAGCTTTTTGTCTTTTCCATAAATGTCTCCTCTTCTTTGTTTTTAACATTGTATCACAAAGATTTATGTTAGTCAACCTGTTTTCAAAAATCGGTTGACAAATAAATTTAAAATTTTTTTCATAAATTATGTAACTTTTCGCAAAAAAGCGATACTAACAAGATAAACGCTTAAATTGCGGCGTGTGTGCAATATCTTGTGTATAGGATTGGAGAATAAAATGAGTTTTTGCATCTTGGGAACAGGCATGTATGTGCCTGAAAGAGTAGTGACAAACGACGAGCTTTCAACAATAGTGGAAACTTCAGATGAATGGATTACTCAGAGAATAGGCGTAAAGGAAAGAAGAGTCTGCACAACCGAAACTGCGTCTGACCTTGCGTATAAGGCGGCAAAATCGGCGCTTGAAAACTGCGGCTGCACTCCTGAAGAGCTTGATTTAATAATTTGCGCTACGGTAAGCGGAGAAACCGTTTCTCCGTCGGTAGCCTGCATGGTTCAGCGCAAGCTGGGCGCAACCTGTATGGCTTATGACATAAATGCGGCTTGCTCGGCTTTTCTGTTTTTGCTGGAAACGGCGGCGGGATATTTCGCAAGAAAGACGGTAAAAAAGGTGCTTGTTGTAGGCGCAGAGCGTATGAGCCGTATCGTTGACTGGGAAGACAGGGGAACCTGCTGTATTTTCGGCGACGGAGCGGGAGCGGCTGTTCTGGGCGAGGGCGACGGATATATGCTTTCGGAAATCACCGTCAAGGGCGGCGACGAGGTAATAAAGATCCCTCAGTTTATCGGAAAGTCACCTTTTTTTGAGCCGGAGCAGGAAAAGCCCTATATTCATATGAACGGGCAGGAAACCTTTAAGTTTGCGGTAAACGCAATATGCGAGGACATAAGAAATATACTTGACAAATCGGGACTTACCGCAGATGATATAAAATACATTGTTCCCCATCAGGCAAACAAGCGTATTATAGATTTTGCGGCAAAGCGTCTGGGAATAAGTCAGGATAAATTCTTTGTCAATATAGAAAAATACGGAAACACCTCAAGCGCAAGCGTCCCCATTGCACTTGACGAAATGAACAGACAGGGACTTTTGAACAGGGGCGATTTGATAATACTTACCGCTTTCGGCGGAGGACTTGCAAACGCAACCTGCCTTATTAAATGGTAATGTATCGGGAAACCGATTGCATAATAAATTAAACGGAGGAAAACAAAATGGTATTCGACAAGGTAGCACAGATGATTGCAGAAAAGATTGACTGCGATGTTTCCGAAGTAACAATGGAAACAAAATTTGCAGATCTCGGCATTGATTCTCTTGATGTAACAGAGCTTCTTATGGATCTTGAAGACGAATTCGGCGTTGAAATCGAAATGGATCCTTCTCTTTCAACAGTTGAAGCGCTTGTTAAGAAGATTGAAGAGCTTCAGAACGCATAAC
>JBJESI010000025.1:0-3386 GCA_051882715.1 Oscillospiraceae bacterium | reverse complement strand
CGACCGTAGCGGTAGTGTCATCGGAAACAAAGGTCTTGGAATGATTAAATCCGCTTGAATATTCATAAATTCTCACACCGGCTTTTATAAGCGGCAAATAGTAGGAACGTGTTGCAAAATGCACGATACGTTTATCCCAGTGATGTGGGGTAATAATTCTCACATCAACGCCGCTTTTTGACGCAAGAGTCAGTGCTTCCATAAGGCTGTCGTCAATAATGAGGTAAGGCGTGTTGATATAGATATAGTTTTTCGCATTGTTGATTATTTGCAGGTAAACATGCTCGCCGACATTTTCCTTGTCAAGAGGAGAATCGGTATACGGAATAACAATGCCGTCGCTCTCGCAGGAGCATTTTTCATCGTCCCAAGGATACAGCTTCATATAATCCTCAGCCTTGTTTGTGCAAAGCTCCCACATTTGCAAAAACATAACCGTAAAGCTCCATGCCGCCTCGCCCTCAAGCATAACCGAGCTGTCCTTCCAATGGCCGAAACGTTCCTTTTGATTGATATACTCGTCAGCGAGATTTATTCCTCCCGTAAAAGCGACCTTACCGTCTATGACAGCGATTTTCCTGTGGTCTCTGTTATTCTGAACGGTTGTAAGAACAGGGGTGAATTTATTAAATACTTTGCACTTTATACCTTGCTTTTCGAGAATTGACGGATAATTCTTAGGCAGTCCGAGAAAGCAGCCCATATCGTCATAAATCACCCTGACATCGACGCCCTGCTTTGCTTTGTCTTTTAAAATGTCAAGGATAGTGTCCCACATAATTCCCTGTGTGATGATGAAATATTCCAAAAAGATGTACTTTTCCGCCTTTTTTAATTGGCGAACAAGCTCAACGAATTTTTCTTCTCCGGGAGAAAGATACTTTGTTTTTGTGTTTTTGTATACGGGGAAGCCCGCGAAGTTCTGGAGATATCTGATTTGCGTAGAATACTGCGGGTATTCGGTCAGAGCCTCCTTGTAGCTTGAAGCGGGAAGGAGAAAGAATTTTCTTGTCTTGTTTTCTATTTTGGCAAGCTTTCTTGAAATAAGCACTCTTGTTGTCTGCATATGAAAAAAGAGATAAAAAAGTCCGCCGAAAATAGGAAAGATAAGTATAAGAAAAACCCAAATCAACTTGTAGCCGCTCTGCATATCGTCGTATGTAGCAACATGAAGGGCAACAACAAGACTGATTATATTAAACAAATAATTGAGCGCCTTGGAATACATACTTCCGCTGAGCATTGCATAAATTAGGAAGAGTATCTGAATGAGCAAAAACAGTGCAACTATTATACGCCCTCTGATAAGCTTTCTGAACCAGTGTTTTTTCATTGTAATTCTCCAAGCTAAAAATTGATGACATCAAGGTGTTCAAGTAGGATTTTAATTCCCATAAGAATCAAAACGATTCCTCCGAGAATTTCCGCCTTTGATTTATATTTTGACCCGAAAACATTTCCTATCTTTATTCCAGCAAAAGAAAGCAGGAAGGTTGTAAGACCGATAAGCCCAACGGCAGAGAAGATATTAACATCGGAAAAAGCAAAAACTATTCCAACCGCCAAAGCGTCAATGCTTGTTGCAACCGCAAGGGGAAGCATCTCCTTAAGCCCCATTGAATTATTAAGCTCTTCTTCCTTTGAAAACGCTTCCTTTATCATATTTCCGCCGATAATTGCAAGAAGCGCAAAAGCAATCCAGTGATCAATGCTCGTTATAAGGGCTTCAAATTGCTTTCCGAGGAAAAATCCGATAAGCGGCATTAGAGCCTGAAATCCGCCGAAATAAAGCCCGGCAGCAGCGCAATGTCCTGCGGAGACTTTTTTCAGAGAAAGTCCCTTGCATACAGAAACGGCAAATGCGTCCATTGAAAGACCGACAGCAATAGCGAGAAGTTCCCAAAAACTCATAATAAACTCCCTGAATTTTAAAAAATAAAACCTGTCTGCCATAACAGACAAGCTCTGAATTGTCAATATTATTGACCTCGTCATATTATATGCCGACAAACCGATAGTTTATGAAATTATATCACTTAATATAGGGCTTGTCAATATTTCCGAAGGTTGAAAACCGGATAGCTTTGTGATAAAATAATCTGCGGGAGGCAAGCCCTCAGTCATGCTTGAACGGCGGGCTTTGCCTTGGCATAATCGTATCAAACTCTTTGGAGGAAAAATGAATATTTACGGACTTACAAGAAATGATTTGGAGCTCTTTCTTGAAAATAACGGACTTAAAAAATCAAGAGCGGTTTTAATAATAGAGCAAATTTATCAAAACAGGACAATAACTTTTGATAAGATGGATTTTCTTAAAGCTGAAGATGCACAATATCTGGAACAAAAGCTTAGCTTTGAAAAGCTCAGGGCTGTGGATGTACGGGAGGACGAAAGCGTTTGCAAGATTTTATTTGAGCTTTCGGACAAGAACAAAATCGAAACCGTAATAATGAAGCATAATTACGGCAATGCGGTTTGCATATCCACGCAAATAGGCTGTAATATGGGCTGCGTGTTCTGCGAGAGCGGAAGGCTTAAAAAGGTTCGCAATCTTTATCCGCATGAAATGGTTTTGCAGCTTTTATGCGCAGAAGAGCTTTCGGGGCTTAAAATATCAAATGTGGTTTTAATGGGAATAGGGGAGCCCTTTGACAATTACGATAATGTAATAAAATTTATTGATATAATCACCGACCAAAAAGGACTTGACATCGGTTCAAGGCATATAACCGTATCTACAAGCGGGATTGTTCCGAGACTTCTTGAGTTTATAAAACGTCCGTATCCGAACAATATTGCCATTAGTCTTCATGCGCCGACCGATGAAATCAGGGATAAAATAATGCCCGTGAACAAAACGTACAATCTCTCTGCGCTTATGGGGGCGGTGGACGAATATTCTAAGCTGATAAAGAAAAAAATCACCTTTGAATATATTATGATAAAAGGTGTTAACGACAGCGAAGAAAACGCAAGACAGCTTGCAGAGCTTCTGAAAGGCATACATTGCTATGTAAATTTGATACCTTATAACGAAACGAGCCATATAGGTTATAAAAAAAGCGAAAAAGACCAGATGGATAGGTTTTATGCGGTTTTAAAGGAAAACGGTATAAGGGTCACTACAAGAAGGGAATTCGGTTCATCGGTAAAGGCGGCATGCGGCCAGCTCAGAGCGGAGCATGAAGAGTCGTTGAATTAGAAATTTTACAGGCGGCAGGGTTTAAAATCTCTGCCGCCTGTCTGTCATAAAAAGCGATATACTTATTTAGGATAGCTATTTATTCTCTGCCTTTATATTCGGCCCGAACAATTTCATACATTTCCTCCGGAGTTTCTCTGCAACCGCCTGCAAGCCAAATCTTAATAATTGTATTCAAACC
>JBJESI010000024.1:0-16352 GCA_051882715.1 Oscillospiraceae bacterium | reverse complement strand
TTTTGCACAAACCGTTTCCGCCGCCTGCGGGAGAATAACCCATTCAGCCTCCTGCATAACACGCTTTTGCAGGCTTTCGGACGTATCGCCGTCCTTAACCTCCACCGCCTTTTGGAGGATAATTTTTCCCCCGTCGGTTATCTCATTAACATAGTGCACGGTTGCGCCCGTAACCTTAACGCCGTAGGAAAGCGCCGCCTCATGCACATGAAGTCCGTAAAATCCGTCGCCGCAAAAGGACGGTATAAGCGACGGATGAATATTTATAATTCTGTTTTCAAAATGCTTTGTAAAATCTGCGCTCAAAACCTTTAAAAAGCCTGCAAGCACGATTAAATCTATCTTCTCGGAATCGAGAATTTCAATCATTCTGCGCTCAGCCGCCGCAGGCTCGGGGTAATCCGCCTTAGTCACGCTTACCGCTTTAATTCCTGCGTTTTCCGCCCTCGTAAGAGCGTAAGCGTCCGATTTATTCGACATAACAAGACAAATTTCACCGCTTTTTATAATTCCCGCTTTTTCGGCGTCAAGCAACGCCTGAAGATTTGTGCCGCCGCCGGAAACAAGCACCGCTATTCTTGCTTTTTGCATTTTTCCTCTCCTTTGCAGAAACGTTTAAGTAACGCCGTAAGCACCTCGCCCAAAGCGTTTCCCATCACTGCGATTAAGGCAAACAGCAGTGTGGTGGGGATTTTTCTCCCCGCAAGGAAAAACCAGAACATATCCGCAACGGAATGTTCAAAGCCGCAAAGCATAAACATCGGGACGCAGAAAAACAGTCCCAGTATTGATTTTTCCGAGCGGTATATGTCAAACGCCGAATAAATCAACATTCCGCAAAGCAAGCCCGAAAAGAAAATCTGCAGATAGGACTGCTGCGCCTTGCCCTCGCACATAGCTCCGCAAACCTCGGCAAGGTCGGGACGGATATATCTTATGAGAAGCCCCGAAAGGAACGCTCCGACTCCGTTTCCGAAAAGGCAAAGAGCCGTCCCTGCAAGCCTTGTTTTTGAAAAGCCGCAAATAAGCGTGCCGACTCTGCCCGTAAAAAGCTTCATATTCATGACCGCAACAAGCGCAAATGCGGCTGCAAGCAAAAGCACGCCTGCAATTTTGCTCTCACAGGCGATATACGCCGCAGAGCCCAGTCCTATGAAAATCCCTGCCGACACAGAGCTGATAAGCGTATTTCTTACGGATTTCAGCATATTACAACGCCTTCGTCCGAGGCGATTGTCTCGCCGATGATATAAGCGTCCTCGCCGTTTGCACGGAGGATTTCCAAAGCCTTGTCAGCGTCGGCTCTGTCAACAACAACGCTCATGCCGACGCCCATATTAAAGGTGTTGAACATATCACGCTCCGAAATTCCGCCCTTTTCTGCGATGAGCTTGAAAATAGGAAGAACCTTAACTGCGCTCTTGTTGATTTTAGCGGAAATGCCCTTGGGGAGACTTCTGGGAATATTCTCGTAAAATCCGCCGCCCGTAATGTGGGAAACAGCCTTAACCTTAACCTCGTCAAACAGGGCGAGCATGCTTTTTACATATATTTTTGTGGGAGTGAGAAGGGTTTCGCCGATGCTCTTTCCGCCAAGCTCCGCAAGAGGCGTCTTAATGTCGCTGTTTTCAACATCAAACACCTTTCTTACAAGGGAAAAGCCGTTTGAATGAACGCCGCTTGAAGCAAGAGCGATAATCACGTCGCCCTCTTTCACCGTGGTGTTGTCGAGAATTTTGCTCTTATCCACAACGCCTACCGAAAAGCCCGCAAGGTCGTATTCGTCCACAGGATAAAAGCCCGGCATTTCAGCGGTTTCTCCGCCTACAAGCGCGGCGCCCGACTGAACGCAGCCCTCTGCCACACCCGATACAATCTGTGCGATTTTTTCGGGAATATTCTTTCCGCAGGCAATGTAGTCAAGGAACAAAAGGGGCTTTGCGCCGCAGCAAATTATGTCGTTTACGCACATTGCAACGCAGTCTATTCCGACGGTATCGTGCTTGTCCATTAAAAAGGCAAGCTTAAGCTTTGTTCCGACGCCGTCCGTGCCGCTTACGAGAACAGGCTTTGTAATGCCCGTCATATCAAGCTCGAAGAGCCCTCCGAAGCCGCCGATGTCGGAAACGCCCGTGCCTGTCATTGTCCTTGCGATATGCTCCTTCATAAGCTCAACCGCTTTATAGCCTGCCGTTATGTCAACGCCTGCCGCAGCATAGCTTTCTGATCTCGAATTGTTCATGGAATTACCCTTTCCTCTCGCTTATTTTTGTTTCAAAACGGTTTTTGTGCGTCTTAGTGGGGACTTCCGTCGGATATTTACCGTCAAAGCAAGCCGTGCAGTAGCCTCCGCACTGACCGTCCGCAAGGTGGTCAAGATAGCTTGTGTTCAGGTAGCCGAGACTGTCAACCCCTATAATTTCAGCGATTTCCTCCACAGTGTGGTGGCACGCAATAAGATTATCTCTCGAATCAATATCCGTTCCGTAATAGCAGGGGTTAAGGAACGGAGGCGCCGAAACTCTCATATGAACCTCTTTTGCGCCGGCGTCACGGAGAAGCTTTACAATTCTTCCGCTGGTAGTGCCCCTTACGATTGAATCGTCAATCAGCACGACTCTCTTGCCTCTAACAACATCTGCAACGGGATTAAGCTTAATTCTTACCTTATCCTCTCTGGACTTCTGACCGGGAGAAATAAAGGTTCTGCCGATGTATTTGTTCTTTATAAAACCTATTCCGTAGGGGATTCCCGACTGTGCGGCATAGCCGATAGCCGCGTCGATTCCCGAATCGGGAACGCCGATTACAATGTCGGCCTGAACGGGATGCTCCAAAGCGAGATATGCGCCCGCACGCTTTCTTGCAAGATGCACCGAGCCGCCCTCGATGACCGAATCGGGCCTTGCAAAATAAATATATTCAAATACGCACAGAGTCTGCTTCTGCTTGCCGCAGTGGTCCTCGATGGAACGGACTCCGTTCTTGTCAAAAACAACGATTTCGCCGGGCTTTAAGTCACGGATAAGCGTTGCGCCCACTGCGTCAAGAGCACAGCTTTCCGAAGCGACAATATATCTTCCGTCCTCGGTTTTGCCGTAGCAAAGAGGTCTGAAGCCGCTTTCATCACGCACCGCAATCAGCTTTGAGGGCGACATGATAACCAAAGAGTATGCGCCCTTGATTTTATTCATGGCACGGTTTACCGCTTCCTCGATTGAGGGAGCGCCCAGTCTTTCCTTTGTGATAATATAGGAAATAACCTCCGTGTCGCTGGTTGAATGAAAAATCGAGCCGCTCAGCTCAAGCTCCTCCCGAAGCTCTGCGGAATTGACAAGATTTCCGTTGTGGGCAAGCGCCATTCTGCCCTTGATGTGGTTGACAACGATAGGCTGTGCGTTTGAACGGCCGTTGCTTCCCGTTGTGCCGTATCTTACATGGCCTACCGCCATATTGCCGGTTCCCAGCTCGTCGAGAACCTGCGGAGTAAACACGTCGTTTACAATTCCCACGTCCTTGTAGGAATTAAAAACGCCGTCGTCGCAGACAACAATGCCGCAGCTTTCCTGTCCTCTGTGCTGGAGGGCAAAAAGCCCGTAATATGCTGTGGAGGCAACGTCCGCCGTTTCGTTCGAAAAAACGCCGAAAACGCCGCATTCCTCATGAATTTTGCTAAAGTTCATTTTAATTATTCTCCCATCAAACGGCGCATAACTTCCTTGTATGCGTCCTCAACTCCGCCCAAATCACGTCTGAAGCGGTCTTTATCAAGCTTTTCATTGGTATTTACGTCCCAGAATCTGCAGGTATCTGGTGAAATTTCGTCCGCAAGAACGATTGTGCCGTCGGCGGTTTTGCCGAACTCAAGCTTAAAATCAACAAGCTTTATTCCCAAGGAGAGGAAATATTCCTTCATAACCTCGTTAACCTTGAACGCCATGGACTTGATTGTTTCGATTTCTTCCTTTGTGGCAAGTCCCAGCGCAACCGCATGGTAAGCGTTGATAAGCGGATCGCCCAGATCGTCGTTTTTGTAGGAAAACTCGATTGTAGGCTCGCTGAACACGATACCCTCCTCAACTCCGTATTTTTTCGAGAAGGAGCCTGCGGAAATATTTCTTATGATTACCTCAAGAGGAACGATGGAAACCTTTTTTACAACCGTTTCCCTGTCGTTTAATTCCTCAACAAAATGAGTTGCAACGCCGTTCTTTTCAAGAAGCTGCATCATCATATTCGACATTCTGTTGTTGATTGAGCCCTTGCCCTCTATCGTTCCCTTTTTGATGCCGTTAAACGCCGTTGCGTCGTCCTTGTAGGAAACGATTACATATCTGTCGTCGTTTGTTGCAAAAACCTTCTTTGCCTTTCCCTCGTAAAGCTGTGTTGTTTTTTCCATGATTTTCTCCTCCGCTTTTATCTATTTATTGTATTTTTCCTCAATGGCTCTGTTTTTTTCAAGCACCTTGGCGCTTGCGCTTTTTCTCTGAGCGTCAAGCTTTGCCGCAATGTCCTTATCCTCTACGGAAAGTATCTGTAAACAAAGCAATGCGGCGTTTACTGCTCCGTCGATAGCAACAGTCGCAACAGGTATTCCCGAAGGCATCTGAACTGTCGAAAGCAAAGCGTCAACGCCGTCCAAGTTATTTGATTTTACAGGTATTCCGATAACGGGGAGCGTGGTGTTTGCGGCTATGGCTCCCGCAAGATGTGCAGCCTTCCCCGCAGCCGCAATAATTGCTCCGAAGCCGTTGCTGCGTGCATTTTGGGAAAACTCCTTTGCCTCTTCGGGCGTCCTGTGTGCCGAGTACACGTGAACCTCGTAGGGAACGCCGAATTCCTCAAGGGTGTCGATTGCTTTGCTGACGATTGGCAAATCGCTGTCGCTTCCCATAATTACTCCGATTTTCTTCATGGCTTATCCTCCCATAAAATAAATAAAAACAGGCATTCCTATTCCCCGAAAGAGAAACAGGATTGCCCAGACGGTCGACATAAATATCATCTTTTGCTCCCTGTGGTTAACCCACTGCCGTCAGTTGCAAAAGCTTCCCTATTCTTGTCCTTTTTTATACCTTAATAATATCATATACATTAGATAAAGTCAACCGATTGATTTCTTTTGTGAAAAAATCGGGATTTTGACAAAAACCGCACCTTTTGCGAATGTAATAACTGTGTTTTTTTACAAATCGCATAAATTTTTATTTTTTTTAAAAAACTATTTACAAAGTCTTTTTATTTTGTTATAATTACTTTGAATTAGAGTCAAAGACTGCGTATCTTATGTATACGCGATTAAATTTTTCTTATTTCGGAGGTACAAAATGAAAAAGATATTCTCGTTGGCGGCGGCAGTTCTTACAATGCTCGCCCTTACCGTTACTTCTTTCGCAGCTCCAAGCCCTTCCGGCGACAAACAATTCGTTGTTAAACAGGAGATTGTTGATACAGGCACAAATAAAACCGCAACCGGCTGGAGCAAGGTAGTTAAAGACGGCGAAACTCTTATCATCACGGTTACGGAAGGCTACGAAAATTATTTCGTAAAATGGAACATCATCGGTGAGTATGAAATCATTTCAGGCTCTCTTGATTCAACAACGCTCGTTATCCGTCCCCTTTCCGACGTAACAGTTCAGGAAATCGTTAAAACAGACGGAACAACAGTTACTCCCGGCGACAAGAACGATTCTTCAACCTCTCCCGGAACAGGCAGCGCCGCTTCTGTGCTCGTTGTTTTAATGGGAGCTTCCGCTCTTACCGCAGCTGCAGCTAAGAAAAGACTTTCAAAGTAATTTGAAACGCTGACTCAGCCCCTGTCTTCACGGATAGGGGCTTTTGTTTTAGCCGAGTTTGACACATATCATATTTGGTTGTATAATCAAATCGCAGTCTGACTAAGCGAGCTTATCAGGCTTTGCTCCGATTTAAATTACAGTACACAAGACTCTGCGAGGAGGAATTATGAAAAACAAAAAAGCACTGTGGACAGCAGTTTTAATACTCTCCTTGGCTTGCTTTGCCGTTTGTGCGGTTTTGCTGTGCAAAATGCTCTTCGGCGGCAAAAGCCCCTCGGAATATATTGACACGGATACCGATACGCAAGCCGTAACAACTACAACGGCGGATAACCGTCCGGAAAATCCCGTGGATTTCAAGGCGCTTCAAGCTACAAACAAGGACGTTTACGCATGGATTTCCGTTCCCGGCTGTGAGATAGAATATCCTATTTTACAAAGCTTTGAGGAAAACGACGATTTTTACCTGCATCACAATCTTGAAAAGCAATACGAATATGCAGGCTGTATCTACACGGAAAAGCACAACAAAAAAGACTTTACCGACCCCAACACGGTAATTTACGGGCACAATATGCTCAACGGCACAATGTTTTCCAATCTGCTGAAATACAAGGACCCGGAATTTTTCAATCAGAATAAATATATCTACATTTACACGCCTGTTTCAAAGCTGACATATCAGATTTTTTCCGCTTATAAATATGACGACAGGCATATTCTTAATTCCTTCGACTTTTCGTACAAGGAGGTTTTTGCACAATACATCGAGGACTGCAAAAATCCGAAATCCCTTACGGTAAACACAAATCCCGAGGTTGAGGTCACGGCAGACGATAAAATAATAACGCTGTCCACCTGTATGGGGCAGGTGGACAATTACAGATACCTTGTTCAGGGGGTGCTGATAAGCAATGAATACACAAAATAGCGCTGTTTCAAAAAAGAAAATGAACAAAGCTCTTAAAATTCTGCTCTGGATAATCGGAATTATTCTTTTGCTCGCCGCTACGGCGCTGACGGCTTATTTTTGCCTAAAAGCTTCAGGACGAAAAAAGCTTCTTATGCCCTCGGACACCGTTCTTACCGTGAACACGGATTTTGCGGATTCCGTGGAGGACGACGGCAAAATCATATATTACAACGGCGAAAAATATATTCTGAACGAGAATATTACCTCCGTTCTCGGAATGGGAATCGATAAAACCGACATCGACAAAACCGATGAAGAATACGGCAAAAACGGACAGGCTGACTGTATTTTTCTTATTGCAATCGACACAGCCACGGGAAAAACGGCGGCAATAAACATTTCCCGTGAAACCATGGTTGACATTGACGTTTACTCCGAAAGCGGGCAGTATGCAGGGACTCAGAAAAGGCAAATCTGCCTTGCATACGCCTACGGCGACGGCAAGGAATCCAGCTGTGAAAATGTTGTTAAAGCCGCTTCAAGGTATATTTACGGGCTTCCGATAAATTCATATTTCTGCTTCGACTTTGAAGCCGTAGGCACGGTAAATGATTACCTCGGAGGAATAACCGTTAATTCGCCGGAGGACATAGAATTTTCCGACGGAACATCGGTAAAGGCAGGCGAAACGATTACTCTGCACGGAAATCAAGCCCTAAAGTATGTAAGAACAAGAGGAAACGATATCGAGGCTAACAACCGCCGAATGAGCAGACAAACCCGTTACGTCAAGGCTCTTGCGGGGAAAATCATAGAGAAAACTAAGAAAAATATCACAGCGCCCGTCTCAATTATGAATGCCGTTTCGGACAATCTTGTGACCAATATAGACGCTTCAAAGGTAACATACCTTGCCGACTGCTTTATCACCAAAAATAAAACCGCCGAAATCGAATTTAAATCCGTTTCGGGCGAGGTTTCGATGGGAGAAAAATACGTGGAATTTCACGAAAATCAGGAGGAGCTTTTTAAGCTGATTCTTGAAATTTATTATAGCAAGGCAGAATAATAAAAGTCCTTTACAGCAAAAAAATCGTACGGATTAAAACCCGTACGATTTAATTTTATTCATTTTCCGATGTTTCGTTTGAAGCTTCCGTCGGCTCCTCCTCCGGAGTATTCTCCGCAAGCTCGCCCTTCATAAGCTTTTCAAAATCATCGCCGTCAATCTTTTCATGCTCGATAAGATATTCGGCAACCCTGTTAAGCTGGTCGGTATGCTCCTTGAGAAGCTCTACCGTCTTTTCGTAACACTCGTCAATAATTGCACGAACCTCGGTGTCAATCTCGGACTGAAGCTTTTCGGAGCGTCCCTTTGTATGGCCGTAATCCATTCCCACAAAGGGCTCGTCGTTATCGTCGGAATAAACCACAGGGCCGAGCTTCTCCGAGAAGCCGTATTCCGTAACCATAGCCTTTGCAAGCTTTGTTGCACGCTGGAGGTCGCTTATTGCGCCTGCCGAGGCCTCCCCCATTACGAGATTTTCGGCAACACGGCCGCCCATGCAGAGGATAATCTCCTCCTTGAGCTTTCTTGCCGTTATATTGAGGTATGAAGGCTCTTTTTCGGGGAGATTGATTGTCATACCGCCCGCCGTACCTCTCGGCACGATGGTAACCTGATGAACCTTATCCTGGGTGGGCAGATGATAAGCCGCAACAGCGTGGCCTGCCTCATGGAACGCCACAAGACGCTTATCCTCTTCGGTTACTACACGGCTCTTTTTCTCAGGACCTGCGATAACCTTCATTGTAGCTTCTTCAATATCCTCTTTCGTTATAGCCTTGCGGTTAGCTCTTGCGGCAAGAAGAGCCGCCTCATTTGCAAGATTTTCAAGCTCGGCGCCGGTAAAGCCTGCGGTCGAGCGTGCAATGGTCTTAAGGCTCACATCGGGAGCAAGAGGCTTGTTCCTTGTATGCACCTTAAGGATTTCCTCCCTGCCCTTGATGTCGGGATAGCCTACAACAATCTGCCTGTCAAAACGTCCCGGTCTTAAAAGAGCGGGGTCGAGAATGTCACGGCGGTTGGTCGCCGCAATTACGATAACGTTCTGATTGGGAGTAAAGCCGTCCATCTCCACCAGAAGCTGGTTCAGCGTCTGCTCTCTTTCGTCATGTCCGCCGCCGAGACCTGCGCCTCTGTGGCGTCCCACTGCGTCGATTTCATCAATGAAAATAATTGACGGAGCGTTCTTTTTTGCCTGGTCGAAAAGATCTCTTACTCTCGAAGCGCCCACGCCCACAAACATTTCCACAAAGTCCGAACCGCTGATTGAGAAGAACGGAGCCTTTGCCTCGCCTGCAACCGCCTTTGCAAGGAGGGTTTTACCCGTTCCCGGAGGTCCGAGAAGCAAAACGCCCTTGGGGACTCTTGCGCCGAGCGCACTGTATTTTGCGGGATTTTTAAGGAATTCCACAACCTCCGCAAGCTCTGCCTTTTCCTCGTCGGCTCCTGCGACATCGTCGAAGGTAACATTGCTTTGCTTCTGATTTTTTGTATTCGCTCTTGAAAACTGCGAAATCTTTCCGCCGCCTGCCGCCTGCCTCGAAATGAAGAAGAAAACCACCAAAAGCAGTGCCATCATTCCGAACATAGGCAGAGCCTCTACCCAAATAGAGGGCTGTTTTATAGGCTGCTGGTCGTAAACAATGGGAGCGTCGGGGTTAGCCTCGTTGTATTTCTGACGGTAGCCCTCGATGTCCTCAAGGAAAATGTTGAGATTGGGAATCTCGTAAGTATATTGTTTTTCGTCGTTCTTCAGCTTGTAGGTTATCTTGCTTGAATTAAGGTCAAGGTCGTATTCGCTTACCTGAAGAGTGTCGAATTTTTCGATAAATTCAGAGTATTTTGCGTCGTCGGGCTTTCCGTTCATCAGAAGCGACGCCACGCGCGTCATAGCGGAAAACGCTATTACAACCGCAATTATCGTACCTATATACAAGAATATACCCTTGCTTTTCTTCGGCATTGTGTCATCTCCTTTTGTTCTGTTTTTGTATTTATTCGTACGCTTCGGGCTTTAAAACTCCTATGTACGGCAAATTTCTGTAATATTCGTCGAAATCGAGCCCGCAGCCAACAACAAATTCGTCGGGCACGGTGTAGCCGCAGTAATCTGGCGAAATCTCCGTTTCACGCCTTGCGGGCTTGTCAAGCATGGTGCAGATTTTAACGGATGCCGCTTCCCTTTCCGAAAACATTTTTTTCAGTCTGGAAAGTGTGTTTCCGCTGTCGATTATATCCTCCACAAGAAGGACGTGCTTGCCCTTTATGTCGGTGTCAATGTCTTTTTTTATTGTAATTGTTCCCGAGCTTTGCGTGCCGCTTCCGTAGCTTGAAGCCGCAAGAAAATCAATTTTAAGCGGCAGGTCGATAGCCCGCATAAGATCCGCCGTAAAGATTATCGAGCCCTTAAGGATACATATAAGAACAAGCTCCTTGCCCTTGTAATCGCTTGTAATTTGGGCGCCCATTTTTTTAACCGCTTCTTTGATTTTTTGCTCCGATAAAAGCTCGCATTTAATATTATTCTTCATATCAACAACCGCTATTCCTTTTATTTTTTACCGTACCGGATATATAATACACCGCAATTCTTAAAAACGTCTTAATTGTTCAACTTTTATTACATACGCACGCTTTGTGTCGTTTGTGACCTGCGCTCTCTGCGAAGCGCCGAAGCCTTCCACAAAAACAGGCCCCTCGCTGTCGGCGATTATAACAACCCTGTCTCTTTGCTCCTCGGGGACGCTTTCGCAAAACAGCTTTTTCAGCCTGCTTGTAAAATTTCTGCCGTGAAGCCTTATCCTGTCGCCGTCCCGTCTGTTCCTGATAACCGCCCCGGCGTTAATTTTATCACAATCAAGCGTATAATACAAGATGTTTCGCTTGTTCAAATCGAGTTTTTCCGCCGAAATTTCCCGTATTTCCACGGTTTTGCCCGTTTCAAGAGTATGTACCCCTTCGGAAAACGGGATTTCAAAGGAAATTTTATCCCTTGCCTTGCCCATAACAAGCCTGCCGTCAAGCCTCTTAGAAAACCAGCCGCCTCCGACGGAATACTTCGTTCCGTTTTTGACCGTGTCGGCAAGATAGGCGATTTTCTCACTGCTTTGTTCAAGTCCGCAGTGCCTTAAAATCTTTGCATACGCCCTTGAGGAAACAGGCTCGGGCGCAGCCGCCAAAATTTCGGCGTTGTAGCAATTTTCCGATATGAACGCAGTTTCAAGAAGCTTTGCCGTTTTTTCGGCAAAATAGTCGGCGTCCGTGCCGAGAGCCTTGCTCATTCTCGTCACAGCCGACTCCAGCGAAGGGTTCATCTGCCTGAGAACGGGAACGATTTTGTGCCGCACAAGATTTCTTGTGTAAGAGGTATCAAAATTGCTTTCGTCGGTGACATAGCTTTCGCCCAAATCCGCAAGATACTGCTCAATTTCCTCTCTGGAGCAGGTTATCAAGGGCCGTATCACAAGCGTTTTACCCATTTGATTTTTAGGAAGTATCCCCCTCATTCCGTCAAGAGAAGCTCCCCTTGCGAGGTTTAAAATTACCGTTTCAATATTGTCGCTTGCGGTGTGAGCTGTGGCGGTGATGCCGGAAAGCTCCGCAAAGGTCTCATATCTCAGCCGTCTGCCGCATTGCTCCAAACCGATTTTGCTCTCCGAGGCAAGCTGCGCAACATCGAAGCTCCTGCAAAAAAGCTCAACGCCCTTTCTTTCGCAAAGCCGCCGCACAAACTGCTCGTCAAGGTCGCTTTGCTCCCCGCGCAGGCAGTGGTTGATGTGACACGCCTTTACCGTAATTCCAAGCTCGTCACGAAGCGAAAGCAGGCAACACAGAAGCGCAACGCTGTCAGCTCCGCCCGACAGCCCCACAAGTACGCTGTCGCCGGGACTTAGCATTTTATGCTCCTTTATTACCTGCCTTACCTTATCCTTCATCTCTGTTAAACTCCGCATTCATGAAACGTGTATGCTCTCCGTCCCAGCGCATATGAACCGTTGTGGTTTCGCCGTGACGGTTTTTCGCAACAATACATTCCGCCTCGGCTGGGCTTGTTTCGGGATGGTAGATATGGTCCCTGTAAAGAAACCACACCAAATCCGCGTCCTGCTCGATAGAGCCCGATTCACGCAAATCCGAAAGCATGGGGCGGTGGTCGTCCTTTCTCTGCTCCGAGGAACGGCTTAGCTGGGAAAGAAGAATAACGGGAACGTTAAGCTCCTTTGCCATAATTTTTATTCCTCTTGTGATTTCGGACACCTCGTTTACACGGTTTTCAATCCTCCTGCCCGACGACATAAGCTGGAGATAGTCGATTACAACAAGCCCCAGATTTTTCATTCTGCGGAGCTTCGCCTTCATCTGCATAACGGTGATATTTGCCGTATCGTCAATAAAAATCTGCATCTTTGAAAGCTGATCCGCCGCCTTTACAAGCATTGACCAGTCGTCGGGGGTAAGCATACCGCTCCTGAGCTTTCCGCTCTCCACAAGGGATTCGCTTGAAAGCACACGCAGAGCAAGCTGTTCCTTGGACATTTCCAAAGAGAACACAGCCACCTGCGTATCATATCTTCTTGCAACATTCGTGGCGATATTCATGGCAAAGCTGGACTTTCCGATACCCGGTCTTGCCGCAAGAATAATAAGGTCGGATTTGTTAAGTCCCGAGGTTATTGAGTCAAGCAGAGTTATACCCGTTTTCATACCCTGATATTTCTCACGGTCGGGTCCCGACATAAGCGCAAGATTATCGTAGGCCGCAACAATAGAGTCCGCAATGGGGGTAAGACCTGAAATATCCCTGCCCTTGCGGATATCGAAAATTTTCTGCTCTGCGGCGTCAATCATAACCGAAGCGTCTGCCGCATCGTCGGAGGCGTCCTTGATTATCTCCCCCGAGGCGGTAATCAAAGCTCGCTTTAAGTATTTGTCCTCAACGATTTTGCAGTAATAATCCACGCTTGAGGTGGACGGCACCTGCTGCATAAGGCTTACAAGATACACCTTGGCCTCGGTCTGTCCCGGGAAAGCCTTGTCCCCCGAAAGCTCGTCAAGAACGGTTACTGCGTCAATGGGCGTGCCTTTTGAAAACATACGCATAAAGGCGGAAAAAATCGCCCTGTGCTGTTCACGGTAAAAATAATCCTCATGTATGGTTTCCATAACCGTTGTAAGACAGCTCGAATCAAGCAAAATCGCGCCGAGAACGGACTGCTCCGCTTCAAGCGAATACAGTCCCTCGTTAATTCCCGCAATATCGGGTAAAGGCATTACTGCTCCTCCTTAACGCTTACAAAGAATTTGGCGTTTATTCCTGCAAAAAGCTTTGCCTGAGCCTCAAAGGTTCCGAAGGTTTTGATATCGGAGGAAATAGAAATCTTTTTCTTGTCGATATCAACCCCGTACTGCGCCTTTAAAAGCTCCGAAATTTCCTTTGCGGTGATAGAGCCGAAAAGCTTGCCGTTTGCGCCCGCCTTTGCGCTTGTGGAAACAGTCTTTTCGGAGATTTTATCCGCAATTTCCTGAGCCGCCTTGCGGGCGGTTTCAAGCTTGAACTGTTCGGAAGCCTTCTGTCCCTCAAGCTTGTTGAGATTTGCATTGTCGGCAACAGCCGCAAGTCCTTTTTTAATAAGGAAATTCTTTGCGTAGCCGTCTGCCACATTGATTACGTCGCCTTTTTTTCCCGAGCCTTTAACATCCTGTAATAAAATAACCTTCATCAATCTGTCCTGCTTTCGTAATATTTATCTATCGCTTCAAGAAGCGACTGTCTTGCTTTTTGCATCGAAGCGCCCTTTAGCTGAGCGCCCGACATGGTTTGGTGACCGCCTCCGCCCAGGTATTCCATAATAACCTGAACATTGATTGCTCCCATAGACCGTGCGGAAATGCTTATTGCGTCGTTTATGGGATAGAGAACAAAGGAAGCGTCGACTCCGCTTATGCTGAGCATTTCGTCTGCCGCCTGCGGAGCAACGGTCTGTATATCCGCTCCCATATTGGCGTCGCTTGCGGCAATAGCGCATTTTTTATAAATTTCCGTGGAGGCGATAATCCTCGTCTTGCGCTGATATGCCACAAGGGAGTTTGAAAACAGCCCTCTGACCGCAGAGGTGTCCGCTCCCTGCTTACGCAGATACGCCGCCGCTTCAAAGGTTCGCACGCCCGTGCGAAGCCCGAAATTCTTAGTGTCAAGGGTTATTCCCGCAAGAAGAGCCTCCGCTTCAATGGGAGAAATCTTTCCGTCGTCTCCCAGATACTGTATAAGCTCGGCAACCATTTCCGACGCCGACGAGGACATCGGCTCATGGTAGAAAATAACCGCCTTGTCAATATGGTTTACCATCTTTCTGTGGTGGTCGATTACAACCACCTTTTCTGCCTCCGCATAAAGCTTCTGGCTTTCGAGTATTTCCGGGTTATGGGTGTCAACAACAATCAACAGCGATTTTTTTGTGATAATGTCGACGGCGTCATGGGGAGCAAGAAAAAGCTTCCCGTCGGTATTCTGTTCGATTTTGGCAAGCATGGGTCCCGCCAAAATTTTGTGCCTGTCAACGGCTATGTAGGCTTCCTTGCCCATGTTCCTTGCGACTCTTGCAAGTCCTACGGAAGAGCCGAGACTGTCAAGGTCGCCGAAGCGGTGTCCCATAATGAAAACTCTGTCGCTCGCCTGGATAAGCTCCCTTACCGCAGTGGCGATAATTCGGGTCTTAACCTTGGTCTGCTTCTCAATTCCCCTGGAAACGCCCCCGTAAAAATCGAAGCCGTTTGCGGTTTTAACAGCCGCCTGGTCGCCGCCTCTGCCAAGCGCCATATCCAGCGCCTGACGGGCAAATTTTTCGCTTTCCTCCAAATTTTCGGCAACTCTGCCCACGCCTATGGAAAGGGTTGCGCCCATTCTGTTTTCGACCTTTATTTCCCTTGCAAGGTCGAGTATTTTGAACTTGCTTTCTATCATTTTGCGAAGGTGCCGTTCCTCCACAACCGCCATAAAGGTGTTTGAATTGTATTTTCTCAAAACACCGTGAGTGGGAGAAATAAAGTTTTCAAGCAGCTTTTCTATCTCTCCCGAAAGGTAAGCCTTTTCGCTTTCCTTAACATCGGTGAAAAGCTCCTCGTAATTGTCTACCGTTATCAGGAGAACATTGGGCTTTGAAAGCTTATGCTCCTCCTCAAGAAGAACAAGCTCCGTTATGTCGATGAAATAAATCACCGCCAGCTCCTCGCCGTCCTTGGTGTCACGCTTTGCGTAAACCTCGTAGTATTTGCCGCCGAAGGTGATTTTCGTTTTGCTCCTGCACAGCTTGTCAATGGGCTGGTCGGTAATATTGTCAAGGCTCAGTCCGTAAAAATCACAGTTTTCCATTATTTCGTGGCGGCATTTTTTGTTGTACCAAAGTATTTGGCGGTCGCCGCTGACTATAATCATTGATACGGGAATTCCGTAAAGCGAATCCTTTTCGAGAAGATTTATTCTCGACGACAGCTTCGCCATAGCCTTGTAGCCGTTTCGGACAAAAGAAAATATTTTTATTTCAATGGCCGCTACCAGTATGAAAACAACGGGTGCGACAAAAGCGAAAAGCTTTTTGTCCGTTTTGAATACGGCGGCGGTAAGCACCACGGAGATAACCCCCAGCGCTATCGCCGAAGCAATGAATAAATAATCCTTGAAAAATGACTTTTTCAATTAAAGCCTCCTTAAGATACTTAAGCAAGATGCCTAAGCTGCCTGCCTAAGAATCAGACCTCCATAATTATGGGCAAAATCATAGGTCTTCTCTTAGTCTGAGAGAATATATAGTCGCCCAGCGCGTCCTTCATCTTGATTTTGTAAGCGCTGTAATCTCCCTCGTTTTCAAATGTGCAGTTTTCAAGCGCACGCTTGAGCACCCGCCTTGCGCCCGCCATCAGCTCCTCGGACTCACGCACGTAAACGAAGCCTCTGGAGACGATTTCCGGACCTGCAACAACCGTCTTTGAATAAAGGTCGATAGCGGCAACCGCAATGATAAGTCCGTCCTCGGAAAGATGCTTTCTGTCACGCAAAACGATTGAGCCGACATCTCCCACTCCCAGTCCGTCAACAAGAGTTCTGCCCGACGGAACCGTTCCGATATTCTTTATGGAAACACCGTCGGTTTCGATTACCTGACCGATGCTTCCGATTACTATATTCTTTTCGGGAATACCCATCATCTGTCCGAGCTCAGCGTGCTTTTTCAGATGCTTGTATTCGCCGTGAACAGGCATAAAGAACTTGGGCTTTGTAAGAGCCATAATGATTTTAAGCTCCTCCTGACAGGCGTGTCCCGAAACGTGAACCTCGTACATCGCCTCGTAAATCACCTCTGCGCCCGACTTGAGCAGGTCGTTTACAACCTTTCCCACAAGCTTCTCGTTTCCGGGGATGGGCGTTGCGGAAATGATTATCATGTCGTTTGGAGTTATGCTTACCTGACGGTGCTCGCTTGTGGACATTCGTGTGAGGGCGCTCATAGGCTCGCCCTGACTGCCCGTTGTTACGATAACAAGCTTATCGTCGGGATATTTGCCGATTTCGTCAATG
>JBJESI010000023.1:0-3424 GCA_051882715.1 Oscillospiraceae bacterium | reverse complement strand
GAGCGCCACCTTGCCAAGGTGGAGGTAGCGAGTTCGAGCCTCGTAATCCGCTCCAAATACGGTGCCATAGCCAAGTGGTAAGGCGTGGGTCTGCAACACCCTGATCCCCAGTTCAAATCTGGGTGGCACCTCCAAATCCTCAAGAACTTTATGTTCTTGAGGTTTATTTTTTACCTAAATGACGGGGCAAGCCGCCCCACTTATGAAAAATACAGCGCCCCCTCTTTTGAAAGAGAAGCGCTGTTTTAAATCGTCGCATGGAGCTTTAGCTCCTCAGGGTTTCAGTAGGGGACTCCTACCCCTACTGAAAGACTGAAATGGAATCCGACGCTTTAGAGGCGAGGGACATCTTGCGGCTTGGTTATATTTAAAATATGCTTTTTTCGGAAACTCTAATCCGCATCGTCCCACAGGATAATTCTACCCTCGCTGCGGGTTTTCTTTAAATTGATAATCCTTTGGTTTGACGAGCCTCTGAAGCGAAGGGAAATATCCTTTTTTGCTTCAACAAACCGACCGTCTACAAGCACATCTATGAGAGAAAGAAGCTCGTCGGTGATCTCGCAGCAGGGGTAACTGTCGGGGGAAGTGAGCTCTTCAAGGGTAAATCCCGAAAAAGCCCATATTGTTTTTTCGGGCAGAGCGCTTTTCACTTTTTTTACAAAAGGGAGCAGCACACGCTGGTTAGCAGGCTCAAAAGGCTCTCCGCCGAGAAGCGTCAGACCGTGAATATAATCGGGACTGAGCATTTTAATCAATTTGTTTTCGGTTTCCTCGGTAAAGGGCTTTCCGTAGTTAAAATCCCATGTTTGAGGCTGGAAACAATGTTCGCAGTGATTGGTACAGCCCGAAACAAAAAGCGAAACTCTTACTCCTATTCCGTTTGCGATGTCGCAGTTTTTGATTTCTCCGTAATTCATATTATTCTCCAAGCAAAAACAGGGGCGCTCCTAAGACCGCACCCTGAATTTATTGTTTATTAAAGATGAAGCACTCTTTCCTTGATTTCCTGCGTGCGTCCCTGATTCCAGAACTGAGTTCCGATATATCCGCAGGTACGGCGGGCAACATTCATTTTGTCCTGATCGGTATTTCCGCATTTCGGACATTCCCAAACCAGCTTTCCGTCGTGCTCCTTGACCTGTATTTCTCCGTCAAAGCCGCAAACCTGACAGTAATCGCTTTTTGTATTAAGCTCTGCGTACATAATGTTGTCATAGATAAACTTAATAACTTCAAGAACCGCTTCGAGGTTTTGCTGCATGTTCGGAACTTCAACATAGCTGATAGCTCCTCCGGGAGAAAGCGCCTGGAACTTTGCCTCAAAAGCAAGCTTTGAAAAGGCGTCAACCTGCTCGGTTACATGAACATGATAGCTGTTTGTGATATAGCCCTTGTCGTTTATGCCGGGAACAATTCCGAATCTCTTTTGCAGACATTTTGCAAACTTATATGTTGTTGATTCAAGGGGAGTGCCGTAAAGGCTGAAATCAATATTATGCTCTGCTTTCCACTTCTTGCAGGCGTCGTTCATATGCTGCATCACCTGAAGCGCAAAGGGAGTAGCCTCAGGGTCGGTGTGACTTTTTCCCGTCATGTATTTCGTACATTCGTAGAGTCCCGCATAGCCCAGCGAAATTGTCGAATATCCGCCGTAGAGAAGCTTGTCGATTGTTTCGCCTTTTTTAAGTCTTGCAAGAGCGCCGTATTGCCAAAGGATAGGAGCAACATCGGACAGCGTTCCCTTAAGTCTTTCGTGGCGGCACATAAGAGCACGGTGGCAAAGCTCAAGGCGCTCGTCAAAAATCTTCCAGAACTTTTCTGTGTTTCCGCCGGAGCTGAGAGCTACGTCAACAAGATTTATCGTAACAACACCCTGATTAAATCTGCCGTAATATTTGGGCTTTCCGTTTTCGTCAACATAGGGGGTGAGGAAGCTGCGGCAGCCCATGCAGGTGTAGCAGTGACCTTCGCCGTTTTTGTCAACCTTAAGCTCAAGCATTTTCTTTTCTGAGATATAATCGGGAACCATTCTGCGGGCTGTGCATTTAGCGGCAAGCTCCGTGAGGTAATAGTAAGGAGAATCCTTGTGAATATTCTGTTCTTCAAGAACATAGATAAGCTTGGGGAACGCAGGGGTAATATAGATACCCTCCTCGTTCTTTACGCCCTGGTAACGCTGGAGGAGAGTTTCCTCGATAATCAGAGCCAAATCCTTCTTTTCCTGCTCGTTTTTTGCCTCTCCGAGATACATAAATACAGTTACGAAGGGAGCCTGTCCGTTTGTGGTCAAAAGCGTTACAACCTGATACTGAATGGTCTGAACGCCCTTGCGAATTTCGTCACGGACGCGGTTTTCAACCATCTCATCGAATTTTTCCTGAGAAATTACCGCCTGTGCGTCGTCAAGCTCTTTCCTGAGAGACTTTGCGAATTTTTCACGGCTTATCTGAACAAACGGAGCGAGATGTGTTAAAGAAATGCTCTGACCGCCGTACTGGTTTGAAGCAACCTGAGCGATAATCTGAGTGGCAATATTGCAGGCTGTGGAGAAGCTGTGGGGCTTTTCAATCATAGTTCCCGAAATAACGGTTCCGTTTTGCAGCATGTCCTCAAGGTTAACGAGGTCGCAGTTATGCATATGCTGTGCGTAATAATCGGAATCGTGGAAGTGAATAATGCCCTCTTCGTGAGCTTTTACAATGTCCTGCGGAAGAAGAATACGGTTTGTGATATCACGGCTTACTTCTCCTGCCATATAGTCACGCTGAACGCTGTTTACGGTAGGGTTTTTGTTGGAATTTTCCTGCTTTGCTTCCTCGTTGCAGCACTCAATAAGACTGAGAATTTTGTCGTCCGTTGTGTTTGCACGGCGGACAAGGGCACGGGTGTAGCGATAGGTGATATAAGCCTTGGCAACTTCAAAAGCTCCGTGAGCCATAATCTGACATTCGACCATGTCCTGAACTTCTTCAACGCTGGGCGAACGGCCGAGCTTTTCGCAGGCGAGGACAACGCTTTCTGCAATGCGGTGAATTTGAAGATTTGTGAGTCTTGCGGCTTCGTCAACAGTGTCGTTGGCCTTGCTGATAGCCATTATAATTTTGGTGATGTCGAACAAAACCTCCGAACCGTTCCTCTTGATGATTTTCATAACGGTCTAACCTCCGTAAAAAATTGAATATAGTATTGTAAAAACAGTTAATATGCGTTAAATAAGCTTCGCCGTGCCGCTTGGCAAGCGATTTGAATATATATTCCGTTTATATAGTGTTTGTTGCTTTGTCATTATAGCATATATTGTGTTCCGTTGTCAATCAAATTATGAGAAAATTTTTGCGAAAAAAAGCCTCATGAGCAAAAAAGCCCGATAATATAATCTTTTTCGTTGATTATTTTTTTATTTTGTGATACAATATGTTGT
>JBJESI010000022.1:0-3445 GCA_051882715.1 Oscillospiraceae bacterium | reverse complement strand
TTTTTTTAAAAAAGTGTTCTTAGAGAATTGATGTTTATTTGAAAAGTCACACGAATAGCAGGAGGATTATATGCTGTATTCAATAGACGCCGGAAAATATGTAAAATCACTTCCGCATAAAAGGATTTTGATAACTGGAGAAAGAACATTTCGGATGATGATTACGAAAAAATTGTCGATGCAATAAATCAAAAGATTGACGCAAGCGATGTTAATACCTCAGGCTGGATGCCCGGACACGACTGGACAGGTACGGTGTATGAGCCGATTTACTATGCCTGCGGCAAAAACAAGACCCTTGCAGGTATGTTCTTCGGACTGATTGTTTTCGATATTCTCATGAACCGTACGGACAATGTGTGGGGATTCGGCAAATACGAAAAGGACGGCATGCCTATCAAAAGCACAACATACTTTATTCTGAATAATCCACCTGAAGTGAAGTAAAAATAATGACGGTACAGAAAAATCTGTACCGTCCGGGCTGCCGATAAACCCACGCAACGCAAAAGCATAAATGGTCTGTTTTATAAATCCTTAAAATTTGTGCGGCGGATATCCGCCGCATTTTGCTTTCTTCGTCAAGCGGTGCTCGGAGTACCGTCGTACGCCTATCGCATCGCTTTCCTCGACTGCGCGGCTTTCTCGTAGTCCGCCTTGTTTGTCAAAAAGAATTTTTTGACAAACAAAGACGGTACAGAAAAATCTGTACCGTCTTTTTTAAGTACGTATCAAGCTTATTCAGCTTTAGGTGCGCCAACAGGGCAAACACCCTCGCAAGCTCCGCATTCAACGCATGTATCAGCGTCGATTACATATTTGCCGTCGCCGCAGGAAATAGCGCCGACAGGGCATTCTGCTTCGCAAGCGCCGCAAGCGAGACATTCGTCAGAAATTTTATATGCCATGGTAATAACCCCTTTCATTAGTATTCGAGAACATTGTATCACTAAATCCGTCAAAATGCAATGGGTTTTTCAAAAAAAGTTTTTAAATCGGAGCAAAGCCTGATAAGCTCGCTTAATCAGGCTGCGACAATTGCAACCATCGCAAGGAGCTTTGCTCCTCAGGGTTTCAGTAGGGGACTCCTACCCCTACTGAAAGACTGAAATGGAACCCGCCGCCTTACGGCGGGGGACATCTTGCGGCTTGGTTATTTCCCGAGATTTTCCGCAGAATCGCACACTCCGTCAATGCTGTTTTTGATTACTTCATCGTACAGAGTGTCCAACAGACTCTCAAGCTTACACGGAGTTTGTTCGCCGCTTCTCATGTTTTTAAGCACGCAGTCGCCGCTTTCGATTTCGTTATCTCCCAAAACAAGCGTGAAGGCAGCACCGATTTTATCCGCATATTTCATCTGAGCCTTAACGCTTCTGCCAACCAAATCTGTTTCCGCAAAGAAGCCCTCGCGGCGGAGAAGATTAACTATTGCAACTGCTTTTTTTGAAGCGCTGTCCCCGATAGGAGCAACATAAATATCGCATTTTCTCTGGGGCATAAAGTCAAGTCCCTGCGCTTCCATAAGAAGAATAAGCCTGCTTATGCCGAGCCCGAAGCCGAGACCGCTTGTTTTCGGCCCTCCGAGCTCCTCAATCAGTCCGTCGTAGCGTCCGCCGCCGCAAACAGTACCCTGTGCGCCGATGTCGGTTGAAACGAACTCGAAAACAGTCCTTGTGTAGTAGTCCAGTCCTCTTACGATTGACGGGTTGACGGTGTAGGGAATACCCATAACCATAAGTCTTTCGCAGAGCTTTTCAAAATGGTCCTTGCAGTCGTCGCAGAGATAGTCAAGAATATACGGCGCTTCTGCGGCAACATCCTTACAAGCGTCCACCTTGCAGTCGAGAATCCGCATGGGGTTTTTGTCGAGCCTTTCAAGGCAGGTGGGGCAAAGAGAATCCTTCTTTGACTCAAAGAAAGCCTTCAAAGCCTTGTGATATTCCTTTCGGCACTCTTTGCAGCCGATGGAATTGATTTCAAGAGAAAGATTTTTCACTCCCAAGGAGAGGAAAATCTCGTTTGCAAGACTGATGATTTCTGCGTCAGCCGAGGGGGAATCCGCACCGAAAACCTCTGCGCCGAACTGAACAAATTCTCTTGAACGGCCTGCCTGAGGACGCTCGTATCTGAAGCAGTTTGAAAAATAGCAGAGCTTTGCGGGAAGGGCGTCGTTTACGATGCTGTGCTCGATAGCGGCACGGGCAACGCCTGCCGTACCCTCGGGTCTGAGCGTTATCGAGCGGTTGCCCTTGTCGTTGAAGGTGTACATTTCCTTTTGAACCACGTCCGTGGTATCTCCCACAGAGCGCAGGAACAGCTCAGTATGTTCAAATGTAGGTGTTCTGATTTCCTTAAAGCCAAATAAAGTGGCAACCTCAAGAGCGGTATGCTCGATAGTTTGCCACTTATTTATATCCTTTGGTAAAACATCAAAGGTGCCTTTAGGAGCTTTTGTTAAAGGTTGCATAGAATAAATATCTCCTAAAAAATAATCTGATTAAAGCAGCGAATGATTGTGTGAAGGATTAACGATTTCACGCCAATCAAGGTCGCCTCTGTCAAGAGCGTGAATAAGAGCCTCGGCAGTAGCGATATTTGTTGCGACAGGGATATTGTGCACATCGCAGAGTCTGATAAGACTTGCTTCGTCCGGCTCTCCGGCCTTTGCGTTGAGAGGATCTCTGAAAAAGAGAAGCAGGTCGATTTCGTTGCAGGAAATACGTGCGGCAATCTGCTGGTCGCCGCCCTGACGTCCGCTTAAATATCGTTGAATATTAAGACCTGTCGCTTCCGCAATCATATTGCCCGTAGTGCCTGTTGCACAAAGAGAATGTCGGCTTAAAATACCGCAATATGCAATGCAGAACTGAACCATAAGTTCCTTTTTTGAATCGTGAGAAATAAGAGCGATTTCCAAAATACAAGCACCTCCGAAACAATAATAAAATCTTAGTGTAATTTTAACACTATTTTTTCATAATGTCAAAGAAAAATTTCAAAAACAGGATATTTTCATCCCAAACGCATTTGTGCGTCGTCGAATTTAAAGGAATCCTCCTCGTCCTCGGCGCTGCCGCTCAGTGTTTTTATCTGAGCCTCGGCACGGGCAAGCTCCTCCGTCAAAGCCTCCACACGGTCCGACAGAGCAAGGTTTTTGCTTTTAAGCTCCTCAATAGCGGCGGCGGATTTTTCAAGCTCGTCCAGATAGGACAACGCAACAAGCGAGGTTACGGCAGTTGAGGTTGAGTTTGAATTTGAAGCGTGGACAAGCTCAATATGCTTGTTCAGCCTGCGGGCGAGAGCTTTGATGTAATTTGGGGACTCATCTGTAACAACAGTATGCTCCCTGCCTGCTATAACGATTTTAACTTTTTCCATAAAGTCAAACCTCTCACAATTTTTAACATTTTGAACAGGATTTTAAACAATCTGTATATTGTAC
>JBJESI010000021.1:0-3495 GCA_051882715.1 Oscillospiraceae bacterium | reverse complement strand
GGCGAAACCACAAGAACAGGCACAACCGTTATGTTCAAGGCGGATCCCGAAATTTTTGAAACCACTGTTTATGAATATGATGTTCTCTTAAAAAGACTTCGTGAGCAGGCTTTTCTTAACGCGGGAATAAAAATCGTTTTCGAGGATTTGCGTGACGACGATAATATTCAGAGCGAAACTCTCCACTATGAGGGCGGTATAAAAAGCTTTGTAAGCTACATTCACGAAAAAAGAGGGCTTGAATGTCTGCATGATGACGTTATCTATTTAAACGGCGAAGCGGGAGATATTCAGGCGGAAATCGCTCTTCAGTACAACGACAGCTATAACGAGCTTATTCTTTCATTTGCAAACAACATTCATACCGTTGAGGGCGGAACTCACGAAACAGGCTTTAAAAACGCAATTACAAGAGTTTTCAACGATTACATAAAGAAGTTTAACCTTTTGAAGGACAGCGATAAAAAACTGTCCGGTGAGGACGTGCGAGAGGGCATTACCGCCGTTATCAGCGTAAAAATGACAAACTGCGAGTTTGAAGGACAGACAAAGGGCAAGCTCGGAAATACCGAGGTAAGACCTCTTGTTGAGGGAATAGTAAGCGAAAAGCTGACAAATTATTTTGAGGAAAATCCCTCCGTTGCAAGGGCGATTGTGGATAAGGCGATAAACGCCTCCAGGGCAAGGGAAGCCGCAAGAAGAGCAAGGGATTTAACAAGAAGAAAATCAGCTCTTGATTCCGCAAGTCTTCCCGGAAAGCTTGCAGACTGCTCAGAGCGTGACCCTGCTCTTACAGAGGTATTCATTGTCGAGGGAGACTCTGCGGGAGGCTCGGCAAAAGAGGGAAGAACAAGGGATACGCAGGCAATTCTTCCTCTTTGGGGAAAGATGCTTAACGTTGAAAAAGCCCGTCTTGACAAGGTTTACGGCAACGAAAAGCTTATGCCTGTCGTAACGGCTCTCGGAACGGGTATCGGCGAGGAATTTAATATTGAAAAGCTCCGTTACGGCAAGGTTATCATCATGGCCGATGCCGATGTTGACGGCTCTCATATCAGAACCTTGCTTTTGACCTTCTTTTTCAGATTTATGCGTCCTCTTATCGAAAACGGAAATGTTTATCTTGCACAGCCTCCTCTTTTTAAGGTTGCAAGAGGCAAGCAGGTAAGATACGCTTTTTCCGATGAGGAAAGAGATGTTTACATAAAAGAACTTTCAGGCGAAAACGGTGCAAAGGTGGATGTTCAGAGATACAAGGGTCTCGGTGAAATGGACCCCGAACAGCTTTGGGAAACAACGATGAATCCCGAAACAAGAACAATGTACCGTGTTCAGATGGAAGACGCGGAGGCTGCGGACGAAATCTTCACCATTCTTATGGGCGACAAGGTAGGACCCCGCCGTGAATTTATCGAAAAGAACGCAAAATACGTAAGCGACCTCGACATTTAAGGAGGGTTTTATGAGCGACGAAATAAAGCGTGAGGAAAATCAGGCGGAAGAAACCGAAATTACCGAAAAAGAGCCTCTCTTCTCCTTTGAATACAAGGTCAGCGTTGACGAAAGCGCCTTTGCCATAGACAGATTTTTCTCAAGATTTATGATAAAAACAAACGTTCTTTATACTGCGATTTTCGGAATTTTGTCGGTGCTTTATCTCATTATGGCAATAAAAAATCCGTCAAAGGTGCTTTATTATGCTCTGCTTGCCGCCTGCCTTGCGGTAATTGTCGGACTTTGGATAAAGCCCTCAAGCAGGAAAAAGCAGTATCTTGCGGCGCTGGAGGCCGTAAAGGACGACCTCTACATATGCGATGTATGGGAAAAGAAAATTAAAATTCAGACGGTTATTCCCGAAGAGGAACAGACCGAGGACAGAATTAAAAATCCCGTACCGAGAATAATCGACTTTACAAAGGATTTTGTTCAGGCGGAGGAATATGAAAACCTCTTTTTAATGTTTGTTCAAAAAGAAACAACCTTTATATTCCCGAAGGAAGCAATCGGAAAAGATGTTTCCGATAAGCTGCGTGAATTCTTTACGCAAAACTGCGGAGAAGAGTTTGTAATTCATACAGAGAATAAATAGAAAAAGGATAAATTAAAATGGAAAATTTGCAAGGAAATATGCTTAATATCGACATTGTAACCGAAATGCGAAAAGCATATCTTGAATACTCGATGTCGGTAATTGTCGGCCGTGCGCTGCCCGATGTGCGTGACGGTTTAAAGCCGGTTCACCGCAGAATTCTTTACACAATGCATGAAAACGGGCTTACTCCCGACAAGGCTTACCGTAAGTGCGCCGATACCGTCGGCTCGGTTCTCGGACGCTACCATCCTCACGGCGACGCTTCGGTTTATGACGCTTTGGTGCGTCTTGCACAGAACTTTTCAATGCGTTACCAGCTTATCGACGGTCACGGAAACTTCGGTTCAATCGACGGGGATCCGCCGGCTGCATACCGTTATACGGAAGCGAGAATGGGCAAGCTTTCCCTTGAAATGCTTACCGACATAAACAAGGATACAATCGACTATACTTCAAACTACGACGACCGTCTTAAAGAGCCTGTTGTGCTTCCTTCAAGATTTCCTAATTTACTTGTAAACGGCTCTACGGGTATTGCGGTGGGTATGGCGACGAATATTCCTCCCCACAATCTCGGCGAGGTTATCGACGCAATCAGCCTGCTTATTAAAAATCCCGACGCATCTCTTGAAGAAATAATGGAATGTATTAAAGGTCCTGATTTCCCCACAGGCGGCATAATTATGGGCTATTCGGGAATACGCGCGGCTTACGCTACGGGCAGAGGAAAGATTATTCTCCGTGCGAGAACCGAAATACAGGAGCATAACGGCAAAAACCGCATCGTTGTAACCGAAATTCCTTATATGGTCAACAAAAGCAATATTCTTATTCAGATTGCTGACCTTGTAAAAGAAAAGAGAATTGAGGGAATTTCCGCTCTGCGCGACGAAAGCGACAGAAACGGTATGCACATCGTTATCGAGCTTAAGCGTGACGCAAACGCTCAGGTTGTTTTAAACAAGCTTTTCTCCTTTACTCAGCTTCAGAACACTGTCGGCGTTATTATGCTTGCGCTTGTAAACGGCGAGCCGAAGGTGCTTAATCTCAAGGAAATTATTGAGGAATATATCTCCTTCCAGGAACAGGTTATCACAAGAAGAACACAGTTTGACCTTAAAAAAGCTAAGGAAAGAGCTCATATTCTCGAAGGCTTGATGATAGCTCTTGACTTTATCGACGAGGTTATCGCAATAATCAGAAGCTCGAAAACCCAGCCCGAGGCTAAGGAAAGGCTTCAGGAAAGATTTAAGCTTTCGGAGGCTCAGTCGGAGGCTATCGCACAGATGCGTCTTATCCAGCTGACAGGTCTTGAAAGACAAAAAATTCTCGACGAGCACGCTGCGCTTGAGGCTAAAATTACAGAGCTTGAAGCAATTCTTGCCGACGAGGGCAAAATCCTT
>JBJESI010000020.1:0-3514 GCA_051882715.1 Oscillospiraceae bacterium | reverse complement strand
ATTTCATACATTTCCTCGGGAGTTTCTCTGCATCCGCCTGCAAGCCAAATCTTAATAATTGTGTTCAGGCCGCTTTTGAAGAATTCGCAATGATATTCTATAAAGCGATTTCCGAAATGCTTTTCCGCAAGAGCTGTGTCATATTGTACAATTTTGTATTGATTATCATATCCGAGCTTGAAATATGTTTTGTAGAGCATTTGATTTTCAGCTATATTACGGAATAATCTAAGATAATCATTGCTGTTAACTTTGTTTTCGATATCCTCACGGAACAGCTCGTTCATAGTATTCTCCAGTGACTGACGGACTGTATCGGCAAGATCATATATATCGGTATAGTTTGCATAAAAGGTTGTTCTGTTTAATCCGGCTCTTTTGCATATATCGGAAACGGATATCTGAGTTAATTCTTTTTCTTGAATCAGTTCATAGAACACGGTCTCTATTTTTTCTCTGGACTCTTTTCTTCTGCGGTTATTTTTTGTATTCATCGGGTTACCTCCATTATCTCAACACTTGATAGGAAATTGATGATTGTATTTTATTTCTCAGTCAATTATACTATAATTACATTAAAGAAACAACTGTTGTTTTAATGAATTTTACTCGGAGGTTTTCAAAAATGAAAAAAAGCAGCTTTGCAGCAATGATTTTAGGGACGGTAAGCGGCGTTTTATTTGCACTCGGCATGTGTATGGCGCTTATTCCCGAATGGAATGCGTTTAAACCCGGCATTGTTTTCGGTGTATTAGGTTTAGTGCTGGGCTTTATCACAATTTTTGTGTGGAGAAGGATGGAGCGCAAAAATCCTATAAAATTCTCCGCAAAAACTATTCTGACCGTTGCTGTCGGTATTGCAGGAGCGCTGGCGCTGGGAGTTGGAATGTGCTTTTGTATGGTATGGGGCAAGATGGTTCTCGGAATTGTAATAGGGCTTGTCGGCATCGTGGTTTTATTATGTCTTATCCCGCTTATTAAGGGCATTAAGTGAGGTATAAGATAATCTTCGGCAGTATTTTAAACAACAGAAGACGCCGTATAGTGTTCGCCGCCGCCGCAAGTCTTGCCTTGAATATTTGTTATGCGCTTTATAACGGTATTCTCGGATTTGCTTATGGCTCGCTGTGGTTTTTGGTTTTAAGTGCGTACTATATCATACTGTCGGTAATGCGTTTTGCGGCGGTATTCTGTGAACGCAAAAATAATGCTGAAACGGCGATGATATCAGAAATGTTTGTAATGAGATTTACAGGTATTATGCTGATGTTATTAAGTCTTGTGCTGTGCGTCTCTGTAAGCTACAGCATTTTCCATGATGTTTCAAAGGCAAACGGTAAAATTGTTATGATTACAATAGCCTCATACACTTTTTATAAAGTCATCATAGCCCTTGTTAATGCGTCAAAAACAGCAAGGCATCCTTCACCGCTTCTCAGAGCAATACGAAATATTTCCTGCGCCGATGCGGCGGCGTCCGTATTTTCGTTGCAGCGCTCTATGCTCGCTTCTTTTGACGGTATGAGCTTGTCCGAAATCAGGTTAATGAATATTGTTACCGGATGCTTTGTGTGCCTGATTATATTTATATTAGGCTTAGTGATGGCAATCGGAATTTTAGGAGGAAAAGAAAATGGCAAAATCAAAAATAGTAAAAGCAAATGATAAAATTGCAGAAAAAGTAACGGGAGGATTTAAGAAATTAAGCGATACCGTAGTTTCCGGATACACTAAAATCGAAGACGGTTTTGTTGACCGTTATCTTACAAAAGACGGTGAAACAACAGAGGAAGCTAAAGTTCGTTTAAAAAGAGAACAGGAAAAAATTAAGAATAAAATCTAAAGAAAGAATTAACAGATTATATTATATAAAAATCAAGGAGACTCTCGAAAGAGAGTCTCCTCTGCTTGTCGAAAAAGTGTTTTTCGACAAGCAGAGCAGGCAGGCGTAAAAGCCTCGCAGTCGAGGAAAGCGGTGCGATAGGTGTACGGCGGTACTCCGAGCGCCGCTTGACGAAGAAAGCAAAATGCGGCGGATGTCCGCCGCACAAAAATATATCGGTTTTTGTTTTCGATTTCTCTGATACCGCACAAATTTTAAAAGACGCTAAAGTAATCAATCAACACTTTTGCGATGCGTGGGTTTATCGACAGCTTGAGGAGACTCTCGAAAGAGAGTCTCCTTTGCAGTATGAAATTTATTACTGATCCTCAATAAAGCTCATATTGGGAAACAGTTTCTGCATTTTCTCATCTCCGTACAGATTGTCGAAAACCGCTTCAAACGGATTTGTGTGAGGATCTCCCTCAATTCTTCTGTGCCAGCGTGCAACAGCGGCGCAGGTAATGGCTACATTCACCGTCATAAACACAATTAGAATCCATGTTATAATGAAACCTGTATTGTTGTTGAGCTTCATGATAGCTTTTTCGAGGGAAGGGAATATATATCTGGCGGACACTATTCCGAGAACGCCCCAGATAAATGTCATCTTAAGGCTTATTCTCCCGCCGAGATTCATAAAATAGCTGTCATAGTTCCACGAAGTTGAGCCGAAGCATATTTCCTGAAAGAGGCTTGAAAAATACTCAATCGCAGCTCCCGAGAGCATATAAACCACTGCCTGTACTGCGAGATTTTTATTTTGAAGACGCTTGGACAGCACATAAACAGCACCTGCTCCTATTCCGTAAATAACGCAGAACGGTCCCCAAACGACGGCGGCATGATGCTCCCAATAGCCCTTTTTGACAATGCACCAAAAGCCCTCAAGAACAAAACCGAGAACGCTTCCCATCATAAAAATCCAAAACAGCATATAAAAATTAGATTTGCGTATATAGACTTTTTGAGTTTTATTGTTAGATTTGTTTTCCATAGCTTTATCCTGTTGATTACAAAGTGCTTTGTAGTTTCTACTGATATTATAGCACAAATGAGAATGATTTTCAATATTTTCGGCTATTGTTTTTTCGCAATGGAGTATTCATCGTCCAATCTAAAATAAGGACAGCTTTTGAAGCTTCCGCTTAAAAATCGCATCATTTCATCCTCGTCGAGATTTACAAGGCAGATATAGCAATCATCATCATAATCATAGAAATAATTGGTACAGCACTCGCAGTTTGTAGGCTGTTTATTCATAAGCTCACCTCTCAATATATAATAACATAAATTCCGAGTGAGTCAAACATATTACCAAAAAAACGCCTTAAAATTTATTGGAAATTACCAAATAGTGTGAAGTCCGCATAAATAAATTGCCAAATGTATTGAAAGGAGCGGGCAAATAATATAGAATTATGTTATTGTTTTAAGGAGGGTTAGTAATGAAATTTAAAAAACTTTCAGCCGTTATTTTGTCAATGGCAATGCTTGCGACAAGCCTTTCGGGAGTCGGAAGCGCCGTAACGGTAGATGATTGTCATGACGACTGGCTTCATGCCGAGGGCGATAAGCTTTACGACATGTACGGAAACGAGGTTTGGCTCACGGGCGCAAACTGGTTTGGAT
>JBJESI010000019.1:0-3516 GCA_051882715.1 Oscillospiraceae bacterium | reverse complement strand
AGTCTGATGTGCTTCTGCAAGACCAAGCTCCCAGGGGAGTCCTGCATTGTGAATTGAGCTTTGCGGAGCGGCGCCCGTGCCGCCGTCGTAGCCCGAGATAAGCACAACCTGTGCGCCTGCCTTTGCAACGCCCGCAGCTATTGTGCCGACGCCTGCTTCCGAAACAAGCTTAACGGAAATTCTTGCGTCTCTGTTAGCGTTTTTCAGGTCGTAAATCAGCTGAGCTAAATCCTCGATAGAGTATATATCGTGGTGAGGCGGAGGCGAAATAAGAGACACGCCGGGGGTTGAGTATCTGGTTTTTGCAATCCAGGGGTAAACCTTTTTGCCGGGAAGGTGTCCGCCCTCGCCGGGCTTTGCACCCTGAGCCATTTTAATTTGTATTTCCTGTGCGCTTACAAGATATTCGCTTGTTACGCCGAATCTTCCCGAAGCTACCTGCTTGATAGCGCTTGAACGCTCTGTTCCGAGACGTTCGGGTCTTTCTCCGCCCTCGCCGGAATTTGATTTACCGCCGAGTCTGTTCATGGCGATAGCAAGACATTCGTGCGCCTCCTGAGATATAGAGCCGTAGGACATGGCGCCTGTCTTAAACCTTTTTACAATGTCGGAAACAGGCTCAACCTCGTCGATGGGGATTCCGCCGTCTTCAGGGAACTGGAATGCAAGCAGCCCTCTCAGAGTATGGGGAGTACCCTCGTCGTCAACCATTGCGGTGTATTCCTTGAATTTTTCGTAGCTTCCTGTTTGCGTGGCGTCGCGCAGAGCGATAATGGTGCGGGGATTATAGAGATGATCCTCTTTTTCGTCGCCGCTTCTGAGCTTGTGAACTCCCGAGCTGTCGGGGGTTGTGTCGATACCGAGTCCAAGCGGGTCAAAAGCGTGGTTGTGTCTGAACTCAACGCCGTCCTGAATTTCCTTAAGACCGATACCGCCAACTCTGCTTACAGTGTTTGTGAAGTATGCGTCAATGGTTTTCTGGTCAATTCCCACTGCTTCGAAAATCTGTGATGACTGATACGACTGAAGCGTGGAAATACCCATTTTTGAAGCGATTTTAACTATTCCGTGAAGCACTGCATAGTTGTAATCACGGATAGCGGTGTGAGGATCCTTGTCGAGCATACCGTTTTCGATGCACTCGGCGATACATTCCTGAGCAAGATACGGGTTGATCGCTCTTGCGCCGTATCCGAGAAGCGTAGCAAAGTGATGGACCTCACGGGGCTCTGCGCTTTCAAGGATTATAGATACCGCAGTACGTTTTTTGGTGCGTATTAGATACTGCTCCATAGCGGAAACCGCAAGAAGCGAGGGAATAGCCACATGATTTTCGTCTACGCCTCTGTCGGAGAGAATAATGATGTTCGCTCCGCTTTTGTACGCTCTGTCGCAGGCAATGAAAAGGTGATCGAGAGCTTTTTTAAGAGGGGTGTTCTTGTAATAAAGCAGAGATACCGTTTCAACCTTGAAACCGGGCTTATCCATATTTTTTATCTTCATAAGGTCAACGCTTGTGAGGATAGGATTTTTTATCTGCAAAACCGTGCAGTTTTCGGGCTTTTCTTCCAGAAGATTTCCGTCACAGCCCACATATACCTTTGTATCGGTAACAATCTCTTCACGTATTGCGTCAATAGGAGGGTTTGTAACCTGAGCAAAAAGCTGTTTAAAATAATTGAAAAGCGGCTGATGTTTTTCGGAAAGAACCGCAAGAGGAATGTCTATACCCATAGCGGCTGTGGATTCGCTGCCGTTTTTAGCCATGGGGAAGATAGAATTTTTTATATCCTCGTAGGTGTATCCGAACGCCTTATAGAGCCTTTCTCTCTGTTCCTTTGTATGATACTCAACCTTTTTATTGGGAATCGGAAGATCCTCAAGACGTACAAGGTTTTGGTCGAGCCATTCGCCGTAGGGGTTTCTCGACGCATAGTATTCCTTACATTCTTCATCGGAAATAAGCCTGCCCTTAACGGTGTCGACAAGAAGCATCTTACCGGGCTTCAGGCGGGATTTTTTAACGATTTTTTCCGGAGGAATATCGAGAACGCCTACCTCGGAGGCGAGGATGAGAGTATCGTCGTCGGTAATGTAGTAGCGTGAGGGACGAAGTCCGTTTCTGTCAAGGATAGCGCCGACCTTGTCGCCGTCGGAGAAGAGAATTGACGCAGGACCGTCCCAAGGCTCCATCATGGTAGCGTAGTAGCGGTAGAGGTCACGCTTTTGCCTGCTCATGCTCTTATCGTTGCTCCAAGGCTCGGGAATGGTAATCATCATCGCAAGGGGAAGCTCCATTCCGTTCATAAGCAAGAATTCAATCGTGTTGTCGAGCATTGCCGAGTCGGAGCCTGCCGTGTTTACCACAGGAAGCACCTTGTCCATATCGTCCTTCATAATTGACGAAGAAATTGTTTCTTCACGGGCAAGCATACGGTCAACGTTGCCCCTGATTGTATTGATTTCGCCGTTGTGAAGAATAATTCTGTTGGGGTGCGCGCGTTCCCAGCTTGGATTTGTGTTTGTAGAGAAGCGGGAATGAACCATTGCGATGGCGGATATGTAATCCTCGCTCTGCAAATCGGTATAAAATTCACGAAGCTGGTTTACAAGGAACATGCCCTTGTAAACGATAGTTCTGCTTGAAAGTGAAACCACATAGGTGTTCTCGTTGCTCTGTTCAAAAACTCGGCGGGCAACATAGAGCTTTCTGTCAAAGTCAATGCCCTTTGCAATATCCTTGGGTCTTGCAATAAAGCACTGCATAATGCAGGGCATACAGGAAAGCGCCTTTTCGCCGAGAATACCGGGATTTGTCGGTACTTCACGCCAGCCTAAGACGCTAAGTCCCTCTTTTTCGGCGATAACTTCAAACATCTTCTTTTCCTGATTGCGTTTAAGGGTATCCTGCGGGAAGAAGAACATACCCACGCCGTAATCCCTTTCGCCGCCAAGGGATATACCGAGCTTTTTTGCTTCCTTTGAAAAGAAGCTGTGCGATACCTGGAGCATAATGCCGACGCCGTCGCCTGTTTCGCCGGTGGCGTCCTTGCCTGCGCGGTGTTCGAGCTTTTCGACAATTTTCAGAGCGTCGTCCACGATTTTGTGTGATGCAACGCCCTTCATGCTGACAACAGCACCGATACCGCAAGCGTCATGCTCGAATGATTCGTGATACAATGTTTTTCTTTTGCTGTCCATAACTTTTTCCTCTCGTAAATTTAGTGTAGGGGAAATAACTCCAATAAATGAAAAAAACAAAGGGCCACAGAAAAAACACTTAGAAAATGTTATTCTGCGACACCTTTGCCGTTGTTAATACCAATTATAAATAAAATTATCGGATTTGTCAATAGAAAATGTTAAATTTGTTGATAAACATAAAATTATGTGGTATAATCAAACCGCAGGATGTCTCCCGCCGTAAGGCGGCGGGGGACATTTTAAATCAGTTTGCATAGTATGAAAAAAACAGGAGGGCGAAATGAACAGGGATTTTATTGAACTTCTATCTTC
>JBJESI010000018.1:0-3545 GCA_051882715.1 Oscillospiraceae bacterium | reverse complement strand
CAGGAGCTTTCGGTTGCCTTTCCGCTGTTTTCAATAGGCTTCAAGGCAAAGCCTCTTTACGGCAGGGAGCTTCTTAAAGCAACCTATGAAACAAAGCTTGCAATGGACCTTATAGCGGGAGATACCTCTCCATTATACAGGGAAATGTATGAAAGCGGTCTTATAAACGAAACCTTTTCAAACGAGGTGTTCTTCGGGAACGGATACTTTGCTCCCATTTTCGAGGGCGAAAGCAAAAACCCGAAAGAGGTTTGCGAAAAACTGAAATCGGAAATCGAAAAGCTCAAAAACGGCGAGATTGACCTTAAACGCTTTAACGCAGTCAAAAAGTCAAACTACGGCGAGCTTGTGGCTTCGTTCAACAGCGTATCTTCGGTTGCCGAAGCGGCGCTTTCCGCAGAATTTACCGATGTAAATCTTTACGACGGAATAGAAATTCTTGCGGCCGTTACCCCCGAGGATGTCAGAAATCGCATAAAAGCGGTATTTCGCAGCGAAAATTCCGCTTTATCAATAATAACGCCGGCAAAAGCGTAGGGGAGTGACAAAATGACGGACGTAATAAAATTTGAGGGGCTCGGACTGGAGTTTACCGTAAATAAGGTCGCTTTTTCAATCGGCGGCTTCAATATATACTGGTACGGCATACTCATCACGGCGGGACTTTTGCTTGCCATAGTTTTCGGGCTAAAAAGCGCAAAGAAATACGGGCTGGATACCGACAGAATGATAGACGTAATTATTGCGGGAATGTTCGGCGCATTTATCGGAGCAAGGCTTTATTATGTGGTGTTTAATCTTGACCGCTACGACAGCTTTTATGAAATAATCAATGTAAGGGACGGAGGGCTCGCTATTTACGGCGGCCTTATCGGAGCAATCCTTGTGGGCTTTATCTTTGCAAGGATAAGAAAGCTGAAGTTTGCACCCATGCTCGACATTGCGGCTCAGGGCTTCCTTATCGGACAGGCGATAGGCCGCTGGGGAAATTTCTTTAACAGAGAGGCTTTCGGCTGCAACACAACGCTGCCTTGGGCAATGACAAGCGAGGACATAAAGGCTTATTTGCTTTCGGTACCGGGGCAGACCTCCTCAATGGGCGTTCATCCTACATTTTTGTACGAGTCGCTTTGGTGCGCTCTTGGCTTTTTGGTTCTGTGGCTCTATTCAAAGCGCCGTAAGTTCGACGGCGAGGTGTTCCTACTGTATCTTATATGGTACGGCTCGGGCAGGTTCTTTATCGAGGGACTGCGTACGGACAGCCTGATGCTCGGAAATTTGAGGGTTTCTCAGGCTCTGTCGGCAATATGCGTGATTGCGGCACTCATATTGCTTTTTGTAAAGCGGAGTAAAATCAAGCGTTACGGCGCCGAGCCCTTGTATGTTGATACCGAGGAATCAAAGCTTCTTTTGAGCGGTGAGAACGCCGAAAGTAAAGAGGAAAGTGTTTCGGAGGAGCCCGTACAGGCTGAGGAAATTTCCGAAGAAAAGGAAACCGACGATCGGCAATAGCACTGCGGCCAAGGTAAAGATATACAGCGGGAAAAAATTGTTGAAATAAGCGGCGGCATATGGTATCATGTAAAATAGAGAAGTATTCTGCGATTAAATGGGGTATGATTCGTGAAAATAAAATTTAACAAGAAAAAGCTGGCATTACTGTGTATTGACCTGCTTGTCCTGACGCTGGCGGTTCTGGCGTCGTACATATTTGTTGCAAATTTCCCTGATGTAGAAACTATAAAAAGCGAGCTTCGGCTGTATTTGATTTGCCTTGTGGCGCTTTCGGTGCCCGGACTTGTGATTTTCCGTTCATACAGAGGAATTTTGCGCTTTGCAACGGTAATTGATTTTGTAAGGGTGGCAATGGGCGTAATTTTCGGCTCCGTAATGAGCTTCGGCGCTTCGATGCTTCATATCTTACTGCTTAATCCGACTGTTCTTGAGGATTCGGTGAGTCTGAGAAGATTTTTCGTTATGGCTTCACTTTCCTCGCTTATTGCGCTTTTTGCGGTATTGTCCGTAAGGGCGATGTATTGCCTTTTAATTCATCAGAAAAGCAAGGCGAAAAAGAAAAAAGGCAAAAAACGCACTCTTATTGTAGGCGCAGGCGCAACCTGCCGTATTATACTCGGAGAAATGGAGAACGAAACGAGTATTTACAATCCCGTTTGCATCGTTGACGATGATTCTGCGAAAATTTCGAGATTTTTGCAGGGAATTCCCGTTTACGGTCCTACTATAATGATTCCCGAAATTTGCAAGAAGCACGAAATCGACATAATCGTATTTGCAATCCCCTCATGCGACGAAAGCGATAAGCAGAGGATACTCAATATCTGCAACGATTCGGGGAAAGAGGTTTTGGTGCTTCCCGACCTTTCAAAGCTTATTTTGCACAGCAATGATACGCTTCTGATGAACCAGGTTCAAAAGCTGAAGATGGAGGATCTCTTAGGAAGAGAGACAATAAGCTTTGATAAGGACGAGGTCAGAAGGCTTATCGAGGGCAAGGTGTGCATGGTGACCGGCGGAGGCGGCTCTATCGGCTCGGAGCTTTGCCGCCAGATTGCACAAAATAATCCCCAAAAGCTGATTATCGTAGATATTTATGAGAACAATGCCTACGACATTCAGCAGGAGCTTATAAGGGAATACGGAAGCGCTCTCGATTTTGAAACAAGAATAGCGTCCGTTCGTGATTATATGAAGATGTCCAAGCTTTTCAATGAGTTTAGGCCGAACATTGTTTTCCACGCTGCGGCTCACAAGCACGTTCCGCTTATGGAGGACAGCCCCGAGGAGGCTGTCAAGAACAATGTTTTCGGAACCTTCAACTGTGCGATGCTTGCGGATTTTTACAAGGTTGAAAAATTCGTGCTTATTTCCACGGACAAGGCTGTTAACCCCACTAATGTAATGGGAGCGACAAAGCGTATCTGCGAAATGATAGTTCAGTATATGGCGCAGGTATCTAAGTCTACCGAATTTGTTGCGGTGCGGTTCGGAAATGTCCTCGGCTCAAACGGCTCGGTAATTCCTCTTTTCAGAAGTCAGATTGAAAAGGGCGGTCCCGTAACGGTTACGCATCCCGATATTATCAGATATTTTATGACTATCCCCGAAGCGGTTTCTCTCGTGCTTCAGGCGGGAAGGATGGCAAAGGGAAGTGAAATTTTTGTTCTCGACATGGGAGAGCCTGTAAAGATTACGACTCTTGCGGAGAACCTTATCAGAATTTACGGCTACGAGCCTTATGTTGATATGCAGATAGAATTTACGGGACTTCGTCCGGGCGAAAAGCTTTTTGAAGAGCTTCTTATGGACGAGGAGGGTCTTAAAAAGACGGGGCACGATAAGATTTTCGTGGGCAATCAAATTGAAATTAACCCCGATTTGCTTATTGAACAGCTGACTAAGCTCAAAGAGCTTGCCGCCGCAAATGAAACGGAAAAGGTAATCTCCATGATTGAGGAGATGGTTCCTACTTTCAACCACAAGTTAAATAAAAAAGAGGCGGCTCCTGTCTCGGAAGCAGTTAAGTA
>JBJESI010000017.1:0-17033 GCA_051882715.1 Oscillospiraceae bacterium | reverse complement strand
TGTGCCATTGATGAGGCATAGTGTCCGTGCATTCCCTGCATTCCGAGAAATCTTTCACAATCCGTGGGAATAGCGGAAATACCCATAAGAGTACAGCCGATAACAGCGTCGATTTTGTCCGCAAAATCCATCACATCCTGATAAAGTCCCGTTCCGATTACGCCGCCGCCGATATAAATATAGGGGCGTTTAGACTCCTTGATAAGCTCAATGGCTTTCTCAATAACTTCATTGTCAGCCTTGGGGAGCTCATACGGCTCTTCGGGAGCCTTCGGCTCAAACTCGCAGGTTGCAACCTGAACATCCTTCGGGACGTCAATCAAAACAGGTCCCGGTCTGCCTGATTTTGCAATTTTAAAAGCTTCTCTTATTGAGTCTGCCAGCTCGTTAATATCATTTACAAAATAGTTATGCTTAGTTATCGGCAGCGTTATGCCCGTGATGTCAATTTCCTGAAAGCTGTCCTTGCCGATAAGGTCGCAGGGAACGTTTCCCGTAATTGCAACTAAGGGAACCGAATCAAGCATTGCGGTTGCAATTCCCGTTACAAGGTTTGTAGCGCCCGGTCCCGAGGTTGCGATGCAAACACCTGTTTTGCCTGTTGCTCTGAAATACCCGTCCGCCGCATGGGCAGCGCCCTGCTCGTGTGCGGTGAGTATATGATTTATTCTGTCGCTGCTTTTGTAAAGCTCGTCGTATATATTGAGAACCTGTCCGCCGGGATATCCGAATACATCGGTTACTCCCTGCTCGATAAGAGTCTCAATAATAATCTGTGCACCTGTTAACTTCATATTTTACTAATCCTTTTTTGTAATCATTCTGTTTATCGCACTTACAAGCGCCTTTACCGAGGAAACGATAATATCGCTGTCGATTCCTGCGCCCCATGTAAGCTTTCCTTCAGCGTCCTTAATTCCCACATACGTTGCCGCCTGAGATTTGGAGCTTACTTCAAGTGCGTGTTCCGAATAAGTTTCCAGTGAATATATTTCTCCGATAACTGTCTTTATAGCGTTTGAAACAGCGTCAAGACGGCCGTTTCCGGAAGCCGAGGCTTCAAATTTCTCACCGTTATATTCGCCCGATACGGAAGCGATAATTCCATCCTTCTGGACATAGTGAGTTTCGCTGACTTTCAGATTTGTTTCAATATTCACATAATCGTTTAAGAGGATGTCACGGATTTCACCCGGCAAAAGCTCCTTGTGAGCGTGGTCTGAAATGCTCTTTACATGATATCCGAAATCCTCTCTCATTTTCGGAGGAAGCACGAACGAGAACTGTGTTTCGAGAAGATAGCCGATTCCGCCCTTTCCCGACTGAGAGTTAATTCTGATAACATCAGCCTCGTAAACTCTGCCCACATCCGTGGGGTCGATGGGAAGATACGGAACGTTCCAATACTCTGAGCCGACCTCTTCACGCCACTTCATACCCTTTGCGATAGCGTCCTGATGCGAGCCTGAAAATGCCGCAAACACAAGCTTTCCGCTGTAGGGCTGACGCTCGTAAACGTGCATGCGTGTGACTCGCTCGTACACCTCTGTGATTTCGGGGAGATTTGAAAAATCAAGCTCGGGGTCAACGCCCTGGGAATACATATTGAGCGCAAGCGTTATAATATCAACATTGCCTGTGCGTTCACCGTTTCCGAAAAGCGTTCCCTCAATTCTATCAGCTCCTGCAAGAAGTCCCATTTCGCTGTCTGCAACCGCACAGCCTCTGTCGTTGTGGGGATGGAGCGAAATGATGAGATTTTCACGGTTATTGAGGTTTTTGCACATGTACTCAACCTGATTTGCATAAACATGCGGCATTGAATGAGAAACGGTAACAGGGAGATTTATAATAACCTTATCGTCCTCAGAGGGCTGCCATATATCTATGACCGCATTGCATATTTCCACCGCAAATTCGGGCTCTGTTCCCGTAAAGCTTTCGGGAGAATACTCGAACTTGAAGTTTCCCTCGGTTTTTTCCCTGTATTCCTTGCAAAGCTTTGCGCCGAACTTCGCAATTTCTATAATCTCAGCCTTATCCTTCTTGAAAACCTGCTCTCTCTGTGCGACAGAGGTTGAATTATACAAGTGAACAATGGCGTTTTTTGCTCCTTTTAATGCTTCAAAGGTTTTTGCGATGATGTGCTCTCTCGACTGTGTAAGCACCTGGATTGTTACATCGTCGGGGATAAGATTACGCTCTATGAGCGTTCTGCAAAATTCATACTCCGTTTCGGAAGCCGCAGGAAATCCGATTTCGATTTCCTTAAATCCGACTTTAACCAAAAATTTGAAAAATTCAAGCTTTTCTTCAAGGCTCATCGGAATAATAAGAGCCTGATTTCCGTCTCGCAAATCGACGCTGCACCAAATCGGAGCCTTGTCGATATATGTTTTGTGACGCCATTCCATCTCAACGGGCTTTGCCTCAAAAAACTGTCTTGTGTACTTTTTATAGCCTTCCATAAACTCTCCTTCCGCCGCATTTTGGTTATAAAAAAAGCTCCTTTACCCAAAACGCAACTTGCTTTTGTGTAAAAGAGACGAAGATTTCTTTTTTCTCCGCGGTACCACTCTTTTTGGCATGACACCCACTCATTCGCATCAATCAATGCGGCTCTCTGTAACGGGAGAACCCGTTCTAATCTACTCGGCTTACGCCTTTCAACCGAAAGCTCCGGGACGAGTTATATCTCGCTTAGCCTGCTGTCTTGCACCCTCCGACAGCTCTCTTAAAAGCCTGGGCGAAACTTTTTTCCCTTCAACGCTTTTGCTGTTAAAACAATGATAATACTTATTTTGCGTTTTGTCAATCGGTTTTTTACTTTATTGTAAGCGCAAATGAAAATTTCGTTCATTTGCATAATTTATGATTTTTTTTATCTTTTACGATGGGTATTTTGCATAAATTAAATCAGGAGCTGTAAAAAACAGCCCCTATCTTCTGAGTTTCCTTTTTATACTGTTAAGTATTCCGTAGCATTTTTCAAGAAAATCTACAAGACGCTTTTTGGGCGCACTAAAACAAAGCTTGTACTCTCCGACAAAGCTTACGATTTCGCCGTTGAAGCTTCTTTTAAAGCGGTACATTCCGAAGCTCGGGTGCTCCTCCTCCTTATAGTGAGGAATTCCCTGAAAATCATACACATAGCTGTCGCCGTCAACAGCCCATTTTATCATGGCCCACTGCATGAGGTTATTGGGCATGAGATTGCGGTGCTCATTTGAGCTTGCCCCGTAAACATAGCAGGTCTTTCCTGCGTATTGGGTAGTTATCGCTCCGGAAATCGGCTTACCTTCAAAATAGCACATATAAAGCCTTGCGTGTTCGCCCAAAGCTTTGAGAAATCTTTCAAAATAAGCCTTATCCCTTGTATTAAAGCCGTCCCGCTTGCCTGTTACTCTCATGAGATTTACAAAATCGGCAAGGTCTGCCTCGGTTCCGATTTTACACTCTACACCCTTTCTTACGGCAAGCCTTGTATTATACCTGCACTTTGAGGAAGAGTCCTCAAAAAGCTTGTCGTAATCCCTGCCGCCGATAAAGAGCATATAATTGTCACGAACCTGTACCGTACTGCCCTCCGGAGCGTCATAATCGCAGACAAAGCCGAGCTTTTCAAAAGCATTTCTCGCTTCAATATCCTCAACTCGCACAAAAGGGTCTGCTATACACTCGTATGAGTTATGCTTTTTTGCAAGCGCTTTTATTTCTTTTGTTATTTCGCTTAAAACCCACTCGTCATGGAAATCACAGACGGGTCCCCTCGGCAAATACATAAGCGTACAGCCCAAAAGAGGTATTTTTTTAAAAAGCGCAAGCGCCGTACCGCATACCTGTCCTTCGGGATTTCTTACAATAATACCCTCGTAATCCCATCCCGTTTTTACCTGCGGCCACATAAGCGACTGCATAAAGCTGCCGCTTTCGTGTGTGCTTACGAAGCTTTCAAATTCTTCCCTTTGCTGCGGATTTTCCTTTTCAAGTATGCTCATTTATTCTCCTTTTTTCTCAAAGACCGAGCAAACCTTTGCTGTTTCCCTGATACCGTTCTGTCCGTCTACAAGAGGCGAACCCCAGTCGCTTGAAAGAGTCTCGCCCTTCCAGTCATCTGCAATGTCGAGATACTCGACGCCTCCGCCGTTGCCCATCCACGACCATGCAATATAGCCGACGCCCTTTTCTACGCAATAGCTCATTACGGCTTCCTCAGCTACATCCCTGTCCTTATGCATATATCCGAACTCGCCTATGCAAAGGCAAAGACCTTTATCAAGAACGCTGTCCATATTTCTTTTTACCACTGCTTCGCTTCCGCCGGAGCTTTCATACATATGGATACTGAACATCGTATTCTTCAGAGGATCGGCGGCAAAAACCTCTTCGCCGTTTCTTTCGATGCTTCTCGGGAACTGTCCCCAGCCTGCGCTGTCAACCATGAGCGTGTTTTTAATTCCTGCGTCACGGATAACCTTTATGGCCTTTTTGTATCCCTCTGCCCAGCCTTGCGCTCCCCAGGAGCCGTACCATTCGTTAGCGATGTTCACAATGACATACGCTTCGTTTCCGATAAGCGCTTCCTTGTTTTTTACCCAGTACTCAGCCGCACGGAGCACGTCCTCCTCACGGTCGCTTCCCGTTTCATCATGTACCTCAAGAACGCAAATCAGCTTTTTCATTTTGCATTTCTGAATTATTTCCTTAATATCTTCGAGAAGATCCTCTTCATACTGAGAACCGTCGGCAAGCGCTATTCTTATGGTATTGCTTCCTGTTGCGGCAATTCCGTCGATGGCGTCGTCAAGAAAGCTCTTATACCAGGCGTGAGCATGGTTGATTCCGCGCATAATGAATTCGTTTCCGTTTGCGTCATACAGCTTTGTTCCCTCTATGTAGAAGCCCTCCTTAGCTGTTTCGGGAAGCCCCAATTCCTCGTCGGAAAGCACCTTCTGCGTTGTAGTGGTTGTGACAGTGCCGGTGTAATCCTTGATAATTTCAGTACTTGTTACAGGTTTATCTCCGCTTTCATTTTCCTTACAGCCTGCCATCGTCGCCGCAATAAACGCCGCCAGTATAACACATAAAAACTTTTTCATTTTCTTCCTCCGAAATTTTAAATAAAGGATTGTCCCCCTAAGGGCGCAATAAGAGCCGACAAAAAGCGAACCTGCCGACCTGAAAATATTATCCTCCCGCCGAAAAAGCGGGAAAATGAGTTAATGTTCACAAAACGCCAATTTTGATTATAAACGTTTTTATAAAAATTTGCAATATCTTTTCAAATAATTTATAGCAATTCCTTGAAATAAAGTCCTCTTGTAAATTCAGACGGATATTTTTGCTCTTCTTGATATAATCTGATTACACTGTCGCACTGCTTTGGCGTTTCTTTTGTGAAATAAAGCGTTTGAAAATCGTATCCACGCATTTCCCTCTGCCTGTCGCCTAAATAAAGCGGAACAGTGTTTAAAAGCTGTGAATATTCACGGTTTCTGCACAAAACAGGAAAAGCGTTTCCCATTCTGTCTGTTATAACGCTGTCGCCTCTGCACTTTCCGCAGCCTTTTTCGGTTTTTGCGGGGCATACCCTATATGTCATCAAAGGAAGGTATCCGTACGAAATTATGCCGCAGTTTAAAACGGAAGAAAATCCGGAATTACGGCGAAGACCGCTTTCAAAGGAAAGCGTCTGCGATAAAAGCCCCAGCGCTTTCATCTCCTTAAGAGCGCAGGAATTTATCGCGTTCAGCGAATAATCACCGTGAACAGCAAGTCCTGCTTGCTTAGCAATATAAATTCCGCCGATATTTCCCGTTATTGCATCGGTCAGACCGTCTTTTTTAAGACTTTCAAGGAGCGACAGAAGCTTCTCCTCCCCGTGATAAATCATAAGCGGAAGCTCCGCCACGGTCTTTTCGGTAATAAGAGCCCTGTTTTTTTCAAGCTCCTCCACGGGAATTATGATTTTATCGGCAAACGCCGTTACGGCAGGGGTTATACATTCTCCGCGCGGCGCTCTTATTCTGATTTTCGGCTCCTTTTCACAGTAGGAAACCGCAGGCTTTTCTGCTGAAAAGATCTCCCTTTCGGGGATTTTGGCTCTTTTTTGTTCAAGAGCCTCAAGGGCGGCTTTACGCATTGAGTTCATTTTGGAAACGGGAATAATAAGTCCGCCCTCTGCGATGCAATGCAGCTTATCAAGATAAAACGGCGTATCACCGCATTTTTGCATGGATTTTCTTATATCCTGCCCGTCGGTCGGACGGTTAATCGCCGCTTCAGGAATGTCCCCCGTAACCGTAACCGTGTTTTTCCCGTCGCTTACGGTAAGCCTTGCGGGAGTGCCCCGGCAAAGCTCGAATTCCATTTCAAGCGGAATCAAATCGGGTTCCTTGCGGTATCCTGCGGAGATTTCGCCCAAAACCTCCTGAGCCGAAACAACATCGTCCTTGGTTCTGTATCCGAACATATCAACGGTGCGGTTGCCGTCAAAGTATCCGCTTGTAAATCCGCTTCTTGAAAACACCTTGCGGAGCGCTTCGGTATCGGGCGTTCTTCCCTCTGCGGCGCTTTTGCATGCCGAAACCGCCGCCGCAACATATTCGGGGCGCTTCATTCTGCCCTCAATTTTCAGCGAATAGACTCCGCTTTCCGTAAGCTCGCCTATGCGTTCAACCAAAGAAAGGTCTTTCAGCGAAAGAGCATATTCCCTGCCCTTCGACTTAAAATTAAGCCGGCAGGGCTGGGCGCAAAGTCCTCTGTTGCCGCTCCTCTGACCTAAAATCGAGGACAGATAGCACTGTCCCGAAACGCTCATGCAAAGTGCGCCGTGAACAAAATATTCAAGCTCCGTTTCGCTGTTGTTATGAATATAGCGGATTTCCTCCTTGCTGAGCTCCCTGCCGAGAACCGCGCGGGTAAATCCCATTTGTTCAAGAAGCCGCACGCCCGAGAGATTATGCACGGTCATCTGAGTAGAAGCGTGCAAAGGCATCTGCGGGCAGATTTGCCGTGCAAGCCTTGCAACGCCGAAGTCCTGAACAATAAAAGCGTCCGCTCCGATTTTGCAGAGAAATTCTATTTCCTTTTCAAGCTCGCACAGCTCGCTGTCGCACACCACCGTATTAAGGGTTATATAGACCTTGACATCTCTGATACGGCAGTATTTCACCGCATCCTCAAGCTGTGAGGCGGTGAAGTTTTTAGCGTTTCTTCTCGCATTGAAATTAACCGATCCGAGATATACCGCATTAGCTCCGCTTCTTACCGCTGCCAAAAGCTGTTCTTCGCTTCCGCAGGGCGCAAGTATTTCGTAATCCATATTTCTCCTAAAAAATCATTTTGAGCTTCCTTAAAGCCCTTTTCATAAGCTTCCAAGCCTTCAGCGTCACATTCACATAAAAGCCGTATTCCCTGCTGTTTACGCTTATTCTGCGTTTCCTGCGGTAATATGCCGTCATGACTCCGACTACGTTTTTGTCATAAAAGCCTCTTTCACGGATAAGCTCGTTATCGCCGCAAAGCATATAACCGCCGTCCGCCGTAAAGCCCGCAACTCTGTGAAAAACATAGCTTCCGTTTTGGCGGCGGCAAAGCACAACATCTCCCATTTTAAGACCGCCCTCCGCTTTTTTCAGCGCAACAGGAGTTTTACCGTTCTTAATTAAGGGACGCATGCTGTTGCCCCTGGGGCGGAAAATAAATTCTTTTTTGCTTTCCAAAACCTCAAGCATAACATCGGAGATTTCGCTCAGCGATATATCATCTTTCATGTTACCACCTATTGAAAATTGCGGAACCTTCGCTCCGCAATTTCTTTATTCAACGCTCTTTAATGCCTCGACCATATCTATTTTTTTCAGCCTGAAATACATCCACACATTTATGCACAGAGCAAAGAAAGCCGTAAGAAGTACGGCGTAGCCGTAGCTCTGCATGGATATGCTCCTGCCGAACATAAGCATATCTATCTCAACGGTTTCGATTACAAAGCCGTGCAAAAGCTTTCCGAATATCAGTCCGAAGATTATTCCGAATATCGTCAGAATAATATTCTCTCTGTAAACATACTGAGCAAGCTCGATATCAAAAAATCCCAGAAGCTTTATCGTTGCAAGCTCACGCTTGCGCTCGGTAATATTTATATTTATAAGGTTATACAGCACGATTACCGCAAGAAGTCCCGCAGACACAATCAGCACCCACACAACATAATCAAGGCTTTTAAGCATGGTTTCGATCTTTTCCTGCAAATAGGAAACATAGCTTATGGAGGTTATGCTTTCGTTTGAGGCAAACTCGTCCGTGAACGCCTGCTCCGTCGCGTCGCTGACTTCGTACATGGAAATGTAAAAATCGTTAAACGCAGGCTCTTCGCCGTAAATCTGCGAATACAGCGCAGGAGTCATATAAACATAGTTATACAGATAGTTCTCCGCAACTGCGGTAACGGTAGGCTCGGCAATAACGGCGTTTTCCTCCTTTATTCCGATTGTATCCCCTGCGGAAATTCCCAGCATTCTCGCAAGCTTTTCGGAAATTATCACTCCGTCGTCGGTAAGAGAGTAATGCTCGCCCGTAGTCCTGTTTTTCAGCACAAGGAAGTTTTCAAGATCCGCTGTGGTTTCGGGAACAAAAAGATTAACGCTTTTTTCAACTCCGTTTTTCTCCGTGGTTACGGTGTTGCTCTCGGCGTACATTCCCCAGCTTACATTCTCGCTTGCAAGAATCTGCATTTCGAGGATATCACGCTGGGAGTCGGACATCTTCTTGTCGATGCTTACCTTTGCGTCGTAAAGCCAGATTTCCTTATACTGCTTATTCACAATGGAATAAATCGAATCACGCAGACCGAAGCCTACAATCAGAAGCCCCATACAGCCCGCTATGCCGAAAACAGTCATAAACAGACGCTTTTTATAGCGCACAAGATTTCTCATTGTGGATTTCATTGTGAAATTCAGATGATTCCATATAAACGGGATTTTTTCAAGCAGAATGGTCTTTCCGTGCTTAGGAGCGGCGGGGCGCATAAGCTGTGCCGACTGCTCTTTTAATGCCTTAAAGCAGGAAAGATATGCCGCTCCCGTCGTGCAGACTACCGCTATAAGCGAAGCAAGTCCGGAATAGTACAGGTTCACGGGAGTCGGAAATTCAGGGATGTTATTATACATTATTCCGTACGCCTGCATTATTACCTCAGGGATAAGCTTTGAACCGAGAAGTATTCCGATTATGCTTCCGAAAACGGTTGCCGACGCCGAATACCAAAGATATTTTGCGGCGATTGACGATTTTGAATATCCCAAAGCTTTAAGAGTTCCGATTTGAACACGCTGTTCTTCAACCATTCTTGTCATTGTCGTAAGGCTTATAAGCGACGCAACAATGAAGAAAATTGCAGGGAAAACCGTTCCGAGAGCGCCTATTCTTTCGGCGTCCTGCTCAAATTCCACATAGCTTTGCACAGTATCCCTGTCGAGAACGTACCATGTGGGTGTTTCAAGCTGTTCAAGCCGCTTTTTGCTTTCGTTTATTTTAGCCTGTGCATTTTCGAGCGCAAGGTCGGATTCAAGCTTTTTGGCGTTAAATTCCGCTCTCGCAGCTTTTACGCTGTCCTCATTCTGATCAAGAATACTCTGCGCCTGATTTATAAATCCGTTGCAGGTCTGTATCTCTGCGTTATATGCGTCAAGCTGAGCTTTCACGGGGGCGTACTCCTCGTTCATTTTGGTAAGCTCTTCGCTCTCGTATTCAATCCGCTTTGCGTTGATGTTAAATGCGGATTTTGTCATGGTAACGGCTTCCTGCGCCTCATCGACCGCAAGCTGAAGCTCGTCCTTCTTGGAGTCGTCCTTATTTTCCGCAAGAGCCTTCTCGGCTTCCTCATGCTTTTTAACCGCCTCGTCTACCTGCTTTTGAAGCTCCTCGGTCTTCGCCTTCATTTCTTCGATTTCGGCGGTTTTTTCGTCAATGGCGGCCTTTTTTGCGTCATGGTCCGCCTGAACAGGGGGAATCAGCGCTTCTGTTTCCCTTATTTTATACCTGCAGTCACGGATTGTGGACTTTGAGGTTGCAATAAGGGTTTCGCCCGAAAGTATCGGCTGGAGCGCCTCGCCGAAGGAAGCTTCTGCGGCGGCTTTTTGGTTGTCAAGCTCTGTCTGGTTAGCCTGAAGCTCTTCAAGAGCCTTTGCCTTTACTTCTTCTATGCGTGCGGAGCATCTTCCCTCCGATATTCCTTCTATAGCGTCGGTTACTGCGGAAACCTTAGCTTCATATTCCGATGAATAGGTATCAAGCTCAGCCGTACCGTCGACGGTAATATAAAGCTGAGTGTAATATTCGGACGTAAACGAATCCTTTGTCACATATATAAACCCGTCGCTTTTGCCTGTTCCTATAGTGGAGGTGCCCTTGTCGGAGGTAAAATACGAAGCGTTCATTCCCGTTCCCACAATGGTATACGTATCGGTGGAAAGTGTGCCGTCCAGAGAATCGGAATTTTCGCTCATAAGAGTAATTGTATCTCCTGTTTCAAGCTCCATTTCAGCCATGAAATCCTTGTCAACAAGACATTCTCCGCTCTTTTCCGGAAGCCTGCCTCCCGTAAGCTCGATTTGATTTATTCTCTCGGGCAGGGACATTACATTCAGGGAATATTTAATTTTCTTGGGCTGATAAAACAGGTCTGCCGAATAAACAGCTTCGCAGTCGGAAACGCCCGAAATTTCCCTGACGGACGCAACATCGTCCTCATTAAAGCCCAGAGTTCCCATCAGCCTTATGTCATAAAAATTAACGGAGTCGTAATAATTGTCAACAGCCTGCTTCATATCAGGCTCGGCGGAACGGACTCCCGAGAAAAAAGCCACTCCAAGCGCCGCAATGAGCAATATGGAAAAGTATCTGTTAAGGCTCTTTCTTGTTTCCGCAAAAAAATCTTTTCGTTGTGCTTTTTTCATTCTTTTACCATTCTATCTGCTCAACAGGCATGGGATTTTCGTTAATCTCAACACTGCTGACCTTGCCGTTTTTTATTCTTATTACTCTGTCCGCCATCGGCGTAAGAGCAGAGTTATGGGTGATTACGATAACGGTCATTCCGTTTTCTCTGCAGGTATCCTGCAAAAGCTTTAAAATGGACTTGCCCGTTTGATAGTCCAGCGCTCCCGTGGGCTCGTCGCACAAAAGCAGCTTCGGATTTTTTGCAAGCGCCCTTGCAATGGAAACACGCTGCTGCTCACCTCCGGAAAGCTGCGAGGGAAAGTTCTTCATTCTGTCCTCCAGCCCTACTCCCTTTAAAACCTCCTCGGCGTCGAGATGGTCCTTGCAAATCTGAAGCGCAAGCTCTACGTTTTCAACGGCGCTCAGGTTCGGGATAAGATTGTAAAACTGAAATACAAAACCGATATCCTCCCGCCTGTATTTAGTAAGCTTTGCGGGGCTGAATTTTGAAATATCCGTTCCGTCAACCGTAACCGTGCCTCCCGTTGCCGTATCCATACCGCCGATAATGTTTAATACCGTGGTCTTTCCTGCACCGCTGGGCCCGACGATTACAACAAACTCGCCTTTTTCAATTTCAAAATCAATTCCGTCAGCCGCATTGATTTCGACCTCGCCCATTTTATATGTTTTTTTAACATCTTTAAGTTCTATAAATGCGCTCATTTTTTCCTCCGATAAGATTTACGGCTTAATACAGCTTAATATTATAATTATACATTACCGCAATCGCATTGTAAATAATTTTAAACAATAATTTCGTCAAAAACTTTTTACATGCAAAATGTAAAAAAATGATAAACGCTATGTTAAAATCCTGTAATTGACACCAAAGAAGGTTAGTGATATAATGACTTTGTATGTGTACAACTTAACGCCGAGTAAAAAGCAAATTCAATTTACGATTTGCAAACGGAGGTATATCTATGATTAAAACCTATGACCGTGAGACTCTGTCAAGGCTTCAAAGCGTTGAGCTTCAGATATTCAAAGACTTTGCCGAGGTGTGCAAAAAATACAATCTTCAGTATTTCACCATCGGAGGAACTACAATCGGCGCAGTGCGCCACGGCGGATTTATTCCGTGGGACGATGATATAGATGTTTGCATGCTCAGAAGCGATTACGACAAGTTCAAAGAAATAGCCCCAAAGGAATTTGAGGGTAAATACCGCTTCTGTGATTTTGAAAATACCGACAGGTTTATGCTTGTCTTCGGAAAGCTTGAAAAAATCGGAACAAAATTTGTCAGCCTTACAAACGACGGAGGGCGAACCGACACGGGCATCTTTCTTGATATTTTCCCGTTCGACAAGACGCCTATGGACGAGGTCAAGCGAAAAAAGCAGATTAAGCACGCATGGTTATGGTGCAAGGCTTATGTTCTCCGCCATACGGGCAATCCCCATGTTCCGGGAAGCGGCATAAAGGCTTCTCTTTACAAGCTTGCCTGCAAGGCGGCGCATATTGCTCTGTGTGCAATTCCGAAAAAGACCCTCAGAGCAAAATACATGAAGTGGGCAACAATGTATAACAACTCAAACGAGCCTTGCTTTATAACAGACTTCAGCACGCTTAATCCCGAGCTTTTCGCTCTTACGGCGGACGATTATCTGCCGGCTGTCGAGATGCCCTTTGAGGATACTGTCATCTGTGTTCCGAGGAATTATCATCTCGCCCTTACAAGGCAGTTCGGAGATTATATGATGCTCCCGCCTGAGGACAAGCGCATAAATCATCATCCTGACATTCTTGATTTCGGAGACGGAGAGTAAAATGACACAGGCCAAAAAATCTTTCTTTTGGAATATGGCGGGAAGTACCTGCAACGCCCTTTCAAATCTTCTGCTTCTTATTCTCGTAACACGAATAAGCGGAACGGAAGCGGCGGGTATTTTCTCAATCGGATACGCGGTAGCCACGCTGATGTGGTCGGTGGGAACCTACGACCAGAATACTTATCAGCTTACAGATGTAAAAAATCTGTTTTCTTTCGGCAATTACTATGCCTTTAAAATCATCACCTGCCTTGCTATGCTTGTTGCAAGCGTTATCAATATAGCCCTTGAAAATTACGATTCTTATAAGGCCGCGGTAGCGCTCCTTCTCTGCGTCTACAAAGCCATCGACGCTTACTCGGGGATTTACTACACTCTTTTTCAGAAAAGCGGGAGGCTCGATCTCAGCGGCTTATCCCTTACCGTAAGAGTGGTTTTATCGGTTACGGTCTTTACTGCGGTGCTTTTTGCGGGACTTATTCCTGCGATAATCGCCGCCTGCGTGATTTCGGCTGTTTGGGTGGCGGCGTTTGAAATGAGGATTGCCCGCAAATATGCGGACACTGCGCCGAAATTCGAGTTTAAAAAGCTTTCGTCGATTGCGCTTCAGTGCGCTCCGCTTTTTATCAGCTCATTTATTCTGAATTATATAAACAACATTCCGAAATACGCCATTAACGACGCTCTTACAAACTCGCATCAGGCGTTTTATAACATTATCTTCATGCCTGCCTTTGTAATCAATCTTTTCTCTCTTTTCTTTCTGCGTCCCGTTGTTACTTCCCTTGCGGATTACTGGGATAAGCGACAGATAAAAACATTTATTTTGTGCATAATAAGGCAGTTCGGCTTTATTCTTGCGTTTACCGCCGCGGCGCTTGTGGGAGCATATTTCCTGGGTATTCCGGTTCTCAACATCGTTTACGGCAAGGACATTTCCCCCTACAAGCTGGGGCTTCTCATAATTCTCCTTGCAGGCGGAATAAATGCAATGCTCGTTGCCTACCAGTACATTTTAACGGTTATGAGAAAACAGAAATTTCTGCTGGCAGGCTATATCGCCGCCGCCCTGACGGGCACCCTGATTTCCGGCAAGCTCGTGCTTTACAAGCCGGATTCACTTGTGGGAGCTTCGCTTATCTACCTCATCTCCATGGCGGTTGCGGTTATCTGTTTTACCGTTATTTTCATAATATTTCTTAAAAAACACACAAAAAATAATTAAGGAGCGTTTATGGGAAAATCATACTGTCTGTTTGCGGCAAATTATCTTCCTAATCTCGGCGGAGTTGAAAGATACGTATATAATCTTGCAAAACAGCTTATTGCAAAGGGAAATTCCGTTACGGTTGTAACTTCAAACGTTTTCAAAATTGCGTCAAAAGAAGTGCTTGAAGGCATTGAGGTTTACAGAATGCCTTGCTTTAACGTGCTTGGCGGAAGATTTCCCGTTGTGAAAAAAAACGCAGAATTTAAGAGACTTCACAAAGAGCTTCTTCAAAAAAAATTCGACATAGTTGTTCTGAACACAAAGTACTGCCTGCATTCTCTGTACGGGGCAAAATACGCTGAAAAAATCGGAGCAAAGTGCATCGAAATAGAGCACGGCACCGACCACTTCACCGTAAACAACAAGCTTCTTGATTTTGCCGGAGAGGTGTACGAGCACTGGATTACCTCAAGAATAAAGGCTCACTGCAAAAACTTTTACGGAGTGTCCGAAGCGTGCAACGAATGGCTCGCTCATTTTAAAATCAAGGCTAAGGGCTGTATGTATAACGCCGTTAATGTAGAAGAAATAAAGGAGCTTACGGACAACGCCGTGTGCGATTACCGCAAAGAATACGGTATACCCGACGACGCAGTTGTTATTACCTACACGGGACGGCTTGTAAAAGAAAAAGGCATTGAAAAGCTTGTAAACGCTTTTGCAAGGATTCGCAAAACCGAAAACGCATATCTTTTTGTTGCGGGAATCGGCGATATGTTCGACGAAATCTCCGCAAGAAATCAGGAGGGCGTAATAATGCTCGGAAAAATCGACTTTGAGCATATTGCCGCTCTTTTGAAATCAACGGACGTTTTCTGCTTGCCCACAGACTTCCCCGAGGGCTTCCCCACCTCCGTTCTGGAAGCGGCGGCGGCGGGCTGCTTTGTCGTTACAACTACCTCGGGAGGCTCAAAGGAGCTTATAATAAACGACGATTACGGAATTATTATGAAGCGCAACGACGAGGAAGAAATCTACGAGAGTATTTTAAAGCCTGTCAAGGACGGCGCATACAGGAAGCTTGCGGTTGAAAACACTTATAAAAGGCTTTGCGACAACTTCACATGGGACAAGACATCGGACAAGCTTATTCACATTCTGGAGAAAGAAATATGAGAGTTTTAATAATAATCCCCGCTTACAATGAGTCTGAAAACATCTGCTCCGTTGTAAGAAATCTTGAAGAAAACTTTCCTCAGTACGATTATGTCGTGATAAACGACTGTTCAAGGGACAACACAGAGGAAATCTTAAAAGAAAACAATTTCAACTACATTTCCCTGCCAATAAATCTCGGAATAGGCGGAGGCGTTCAGTGCGGATATCTCTACGCAGTCAAAAACGGCTACGATATAACCGTCCAGTACGACGGCGACGGTCAGCACAACGCCGAATACATCAAGGATATTATCAGACCCATCGAGGAAGGAAAAGCGGATATGGTAATCGGATCCCGCTTTATTACAAAGGAGGGATTCCAAACCTCTTCCATGAGAAGGCTGGGAATCAACATAATAAGATTTGTAATTAAGCTTTGCAGCGGCGTTACCGTAACCGATACAACAAGCGGCTTTCGCGCCTGCTCAAAGGAAATGACAAGGTTTTTCTCCGAAAACTACGCTCAGGACTATCCCGAACCTGAGGCAATCGTCTCAGCCGCATTAAACGGATTCAGAGTTAAGGAAGAAGCGGTTGTCATGAACGAGAGAGCCGGCGGAGTTTCTTCAATCAGCGGTTTTAAGTCCGCCTATTACATGATTAAGGTTTCGCTTGCGATAATTCTCCACAGATTCAGCTATATCGGTCACAGACTCAAAAGGAGGCAGAAAAAATAATGGCGCTGTCACTCAGAATATTTCTCCTTACGGGAACTTTGATTTTCCTCGGAATAATCATATACTTTCTCACAAAAAAGCGGCTTAATCTGAAGTATACTCTGCTTTGGCTGCTTTCCGCTTTAGTTATGATTATTGTTACGATTTTTCCGCAAATCGTAAGAGTAATCGCAAATATTATCGGAATTAAGTCGGAAGTAAATGTTGTTTTCGTTTTTGCCGTATCGCTTGTTCTGTTTATAATCCTCTCGCTTACCATAATTGTTTCTCTTATAAACAACAAAATATACCGCCTGACTCAGACGCAGGCGATTTTGGAAAAGCGTGTGCGGGAGCTTGAGCAAAAGCTCGATGAAAACGATTTAAAATAACATTCGGAGGTATAAAAATGGCTGACAAGACTCACGAAAAAAAAGTCGGTGACACGGAAAGTCTTACCGCAAAGGTCGGGTTTGCTTACTCGCTTGTTATGCTTTTCGTTTTCCCGCTGTTTCTCTCAAAGGACTACACAAGCGTAACAAAAGGAAAATACGGCTTTTTCCTGGCTTCAACAATCGCTCTTGCGGTGCTTCTTATACTGTCGTATGTTGTCACAATCGGAGAAGCAAAACGCCGTACCGAAAAACCGGATTTTTCGATTTCAAAAATACTTCTTTTCGCTTACGGAGCAGTAAACATTATTTCGGTGATTTTCTCGGACTTCAAGAACGTGGAAAACTCATCGGGAAAGTCTGCGCTTTTGTTCGGAATGGGGCGGTATAACGGACTTATAACTCTGATTTTACTGCTTGCCGTATGTATTATTGTATCGTATATAGGCGGATTCAGAAAATGGCTCCCCGCCGCTTCATCTGCCGCAATGCTTATAATCAGCATTATCGGTATTATCCAGCTGAGCGGCATAAATTTTGCGGAACTTTATCCCAAATCTCAGCACAAGGGATATTATCACGAATTTATCGCAACAATCGGAAACATCGACTTCCTTGCGTCGCTGTTTTGCATAATGATTCCTCTTGCGGTGGCGGCGGCGGTTTTCCTTGAATTTCACACTGCGGTCCGCACTGCCATGCTTTTCTCGGCGGGAGCAGGGCTTTATCTGCTTCTTGCCACAGACGTAAGCTCCGGCGTTGTGGGCATGGC
>JBJESI010000016.1:0-3576 GCA_051882715.1 Oscillospiraceae bacterium | reverse complement strand
GCCCCTTCTTGCGTTTCTTGACAAAACTCCTGTGCTTTGATAAAATGTATACTGCGTTTGCAAAAATACGGAGGTGCATTATGGAGAGAATAGCAAGCTTTCAGATTGACCACAGATTTTTGGATATAGGAATGTATATTTCAAGGATCGACGGAGATATCATCACTTATGACATAAGAATGGTGCGTCCGAACGGCGGTAAATATCTGTCCTCCGCGTCGATGCACACAATCGAGCATCTTTTTGCCACCTATGCAAGAAATTCCGAGCATGCGTCGGATGTTATATATGTGGGTCCTATGGGCTGCCGCACGGGATTTTATCTTTTGACAAGAAATCTGGGCGGACAGGCAGTTATAAAGCTTGTTCGTGACTCTTTTGCCTTTATTGCGGATTACGAAGGCGAAATACCCGGCGCCACCGAGCCTGAATGCGGCAATTTCAGAGAGCATGACCTTGAAAATGCGAAGAAGGACGTGCTCGGACTTTTGGAAAAACTTGAGGAATACACAGAGGAAATGTTAAATTATCCTGTTGAATGTCAACAAAAATAGCGTTGGGTTTTTGTGAGGTTTGACCAAAAAGCCGCTTGAAACTGAAAAAAATCAACCTATGAGGTTGATTTGTATCAAATTATTCGTTATAATGTAACTGTTGTAACCGATTTGTAACAAGAAAGGGGATGTAATAATGAAGCTTAACGGAATCGACAATCGAAGAGCGCAGGGCTTATCGGCTCTCGGCAGAATTATTACATCGCTCGTAAAGCAGGGGCTTTTGGCTCTTGCCGCTTTGGTGCACGGTATTTCGGGAATTATAAGTCGATTTATTAAGCCTGCTTTCGTCTCTCTTCATGAAAAGACGGGCAGGGCCGTCGCCTCTGTTTCAAGTCGAATACGAACTTATATTTCCAAGAATTTTGCTAAATTTAATAAAGTCAAGGCACATATAATAAGGGTTTACAAGAACGGCGGCCTCAAGAAAGCGATTAAGTTTTTCGTGTTCGGCGACCGCAGGAACGGCTACAAGAGAAGTCCTCTCTCAGCTTTTTGTAATTATGCAGCCCCTGTTGTATGTGCAGTTCTTTTATTTAACATAGTTGCTTACGCAACGAATATTCAGTATGTTGTAGGCGTATCCTTCGGGGACGGAATTGTAGCCTATGTTGAAAATCAGTCCGTTTACGAAGAGGCCGAGGGCGAGCTTCGCAGCCGTCTTAATTACAGCGAAAGCAACGATTCGTATGTTGAACTTGAGCCTGAATTTACGGTTGTAAAAAACGACAGCTATGACTTGCTTGATAAATACAGACTTGCGGATATTCTTCTTACCTGCACCTCGAACGATGTGGCTCAGGGCTGCGGAGTTTATGTGGGAACCGAATTTTTCGGCGCAGTTGAGGATAAAACGGCTGTTGAAGCCTTTGTTAACAAGACAATCGAGGAACAGAAAAATGCAGTAGGCGGCGAAAGCGCAGAGCTTGAAACCGATATTATCTATACCGAAGGGCTTTATCTTAAATCCAGCGTAAAGACCGATGAGGAAATGCAAAACGTTCTCGGCGGAACGCTGAAAGCGCCGATATCGTATACGGTTTGCGACGGCGATTATCCCGAGCTTATCGCCGCAAAGCTCGGAATTGACGCGGAAAAATTCAGCGAGCTTAACCCTGATATAGCGCCGAAGCTCATTCCGGGCGAAACGGTTGTTATAAACACCGTAAAGCCCTGCATCAGTGTTTTGGTATATAAGAACGAAACCAGGACGGAAGAAATTCCCTTTGAAAAGGAAACCGTTAAGGACGATACAAAGAGCAGCAGCTCAATGCCGGTTGTAACACGCGCAGGGGAAAACGGCTCCAAGGACGTAACCTATAAAAAGACATACAGAAACAATATCGAGATTTCCGCCGAGGTAATAAGCTCGGTTGTTACAAAGGAAGCGGTAAGCGAACAGACGACGGTTGGCACAATGAATGTTACTCAGCCGGCAAGCACGCAGACATCGGATATGTATATATGGCCTGTGGGAGGCTCGGGCGGATATGTAAGCACATATCTGTACGGCTATTCGGGACACACGGGAATTGATATTGCAAACGACGCAGGCACGCCCATTTACGCTGCGGCTGACGGCGTTGTTGTTGAAGCGCAGACTCATAACGCCTATGGCAAGCTGATAATTATCCGTCATTCAAACGGAATGCTTACATACTATGCTCATTGCAGGTATCTCGGCGTTACGGCAGGGCAAACCGTTTCTCAGGGCGATTTTATCGGAGAGGTCGGTATGACCGGCAATGCTACGGGCAACCATCTTCACTTTGAGGTAAGAGGAGCGGACGGTTCGATTCTTAATCCTCTTGATTATCTTACGAGATAACCAAGCCGCAAGATGTCCCCCCGCCGTAAGGCGGCGGGGACATTTCAGTCTTTCGGTGGGGGACTATAACCCCCACCGAAACCCTGAGGAGCAAAGCTCACTGCGGTAGGGATCGTCGCAGCCTGATTAAGCGAGTTTATCAGGCTTTGCTCCGATTTAAACCTAACAAGCATAGCAGACTGCGAGAAAACCTCGCAGTCGAGGAAAGCAAAATGCGGCGGAGCAATCCGCCGTTTTTTACGTTGACAAAGCCTCTTGTTATTGCTACACTTAAAGAAGAAATTCCGAGAGGTACGGCTATGAAAAAAGCAAAGAAAAAATCAAAAAACAAATTGCTCAGAGTGTTGACGGTTTTTGTTGTTATAATTGCAGCTTTGTTCGCAGTTTGGTACTATAACACCTTTACGCTTAAGGTCACCCATACAACCATAGAAAGCGAAAAGATTGAAGATACCGTAAAAATTGTTCAGATAAGCGATTTGCACGGCGCAACTTTCGGCAAGGATAATATAACGCTGATAAAGAAAATAGAAAAGCAAAATCCCGATTTTATAGTTGCTACCGGGGATATGTATTCGTTTCACGATGAAAAAGGCGAAAAAACCGCAGTAAAACTGCTTACAAGCCTTGCAAAAAACAACAAGGTTTATTTTGTAAACGGCGAGCACGACTACAATTTTAACGGCGACGACTACACGCAGGCTCTTGCCGAAGGCGGAGTGGAAATTATGGATTACGAAACCGCAGAAATATCCGTGGGCTCCACAAAGCTTGTGCTTTACGGCATTTCAAACGTTACTTATTCCTCCACATTTGACCTTGCCAATGAGTTTACCGTTGATAAATCAAAGTTCAATGTTCTTATTGCGCACATAGAGAATTTTAAAAAGTTTTCTGATTTCGGAATTGACCTTTCAATCTGCGGAGACACCCACGGTGGACAGGTTCGTCTGCCTTTTGTGGGAGCAGTTCAAAATCAGGGAATATGGTTTCCCGAGCTTTCGGGAGTGGAGGAAGCGGCTTATACAAAGGGGCTTTACGAGAAGAACGGCTCTTATCTTTTTATTTCAAGCGGCCTTGGAAATTATCCCGTCCCCATACGGTTTATGAACCGTCCCGAAATAGCGGTTATCGAATTGAAGAGCAAATAAAAATCCGCCCGATAGGGCGGTATCCGAAAAACAGTGAATCCTC
>JBJESI010000015.1:0-3581 GCA_051882715.1 Oscillospiraceae bacterium | reverse complement strand
ATTCCTTCAATGGGGTAGGTGCTTAAATCCGGAACCTCATCAAGAGTGATAACTCTGTCGCTTTGATAAACCTTCTTGATGACATCAATAGGCGTGTATGTGGAAGAAAGTGAATAGTCGTTAGCTATGAACTCGCCGCCCCATACGCCGAACCAAGACCACATTACATTATCCTCAATGCAGTTGTCGATATCGGGAATAACTCCGTTTTCGGAGAGTGCAATCATTTTGTTCTCGTCTGAGTAGGATCTGCAAATATTAAACTTGGACATCTGTGAAGAGGTGTCATGCTTCTCTGCATAAATATCGTAGCCTATGATATCAACCGTATCGTCGCCGGGATACCATGAATCGTTTTGACCGTTCCATACCCAAATTAAATTATCAAGCCCGTGATAGTTTGTGAGTCTGTCATAAAGCAAATTCCAAAGCTTAATATAGGAATCTCTGTCCGTGCCCCACCAGAACCAGCCTCCGCTTGCTTCATGCAGAGGTCTCCATAATACAGCGACTCCTGCGTCCTCAAGCTTCTGAAGCTGAACGGCAATGGCGTCTATGTCCTCGATAATGTATCCGTATTCCTCCGAGGAGGTATCGCTCATAGCGGTTTTTATGTCAAATGTTGTAGCCTTGGTATAAAATCCGCTCCACCACTGTTCGCCGTTGGCATACAGGTATTTTTCGTTGGGAGTCCAGTGCCAGCAGTATGTAACAATGCCGCCGTATTCCTTTGCCCATTCTATTGAGCGTTCGGTAACGGTGGGAGTGTTGCCGGAAATTCTTACTCTTGACGGAGAATACTCCATCATATCAAAGCCCCAAACGGCAGGAGCTTTTCCTGTTGCGGAAAGAATAGCGCTGTATTCGTTTGAATACTGTCCTTTATCGTCGTACTGACCGGAAATAATGTTTTTTCCGTAATTATCGCAAAGATAGGACCAAAGCCGTTTTGCGTCATCGTTGGCATTGGGGTTTGAAAGCTCTCTTGAAACCTCATAAACAGATGATGAAATTCCCGAGCCCTCGGTTATCGTAACGCAGTCAACGTAAAACCAGCCCCAGTTTTTTGAAACCTTAATCTTATGAGAGCCGGCTTCGATATTAACGCCGTAGAAGGTGAAATCCTGCCAGCCGTTCATTTCGTTTGTTATAATCGTGCCGAGCGACTGTCCGTCGAGATAGCAGTTGTTTTCCTTGTATATATTTAAAGCGGCGTTTCTGACGGTAATATCATATTTTGCCGTTTTCGGAACAGATATTTCAACCTCGGCGTATTGAGAGCCTGAAGTAAAGCTTCCGACATATCCTGAGCCTGAATATCCGTCGATTTCCGTGAGCACCTGAAGTCCTGACAAAGTGCCGTCCTCAAATTCGTATTTTCCTGAGTATACCTCTGCCGAAACGCAAAGACTTGAAGCGTAGCCTGCGAAAAGGGCAGCCGCAAGAAAAGCGGATATGATTTTCAGCTTCATAGTTTTATACCTCCTAAATAGTATCAATACAATTATAAAGAATAAACGCAGGATATTCAATGCACGAAATACTCAAAAAAATAAATTAAAATTGTCTAAAACAACGAAATGGAAGAGAAAAGTATGTAAATTTTGTAAAATTAAATCCTCTGTTTCATATTGACGAAAAAGAGGTTTTGTATTAAAATAAAAAGGAATATTGAAATGGCGGCGATAAAATGAGTACATTAGTTTCAGCATCCTTGCTTGCGGCGGATTTTACGGATTTAAAAAGTGAAATTAAAAGAACCGAGCAGGCGGGAACAGATATGCTTCACCTTGATGTAATGGACGGACTGTTCGTTACGAACTTAAGCTTCGGAATGCCTGTTATAGCGGCGCTCCGTCCTTTAACAAAGATGGTTTTCGATACGCACCTAATGACCAAAGAGCCTCACCGTCTGATAGAAGCGTCGGCAAAGGTAGGCTCCGATTACATAACCTTTCACATTGAAAGCGACAGCGACGTCCTTGAAACAATCAGGCTTATTAAATCCTTCGGAGTAAAGGCGGGCTTGTCCGTTAAGCCGAAAACCCCGATTGAGGAGGTTTTCCCGTATCTTGAAATGCTTGATCTTGTTCTTATAATGACGGTTGAGCCGGGATACGGCGGACAGTCGTTTATGGCAGATATGCTCCCCAAGATGACAAAGCTTAAGGAGGAGTGCGAAAGGCGTGGCAAAGAGCTCTTAATCGAGGTTGACGGCGGAGTAAACGACAAAACAGGCGCCCTTTGCAGGAAAGCGGGAGCGAACGCTCTTGTTGCAGGCACATATCTATACAAATCATCGGATTTTGCAAAGAGCGTAAAGCTTCTTAAAGCTTAGAAATCGCTTCTATTGCGCCGGATTTTATTAGACAGTTGTAATGCTCCTTTGTGGTTGCAAAGGAAATGTCGCTTTTGTCGAAGCTTGCGCCGTATTCGCAGGCAATATTGCAAATTCTCGGCTCAAGCTTAGAAAAAATTTCAATAACTATTCTGTATTTTCCGTCCTTTGCGTACAAGGCGCTTGAGCGGATAATGTGATTATAGGATTTAACAAGCTTTTTTGAAAGCTCTACGGCAAGGCTGAAGTCTTCAAATTCCGTTATAACATTTGCATAAGCGGATTTTGTTTTAAGAAGCTGTGATTTTTCTCTTTCTTCGATAGGAGAAATATAAATCATACAGCCGCCGTCCTTTTTCGGAAAGGCTTCAATATACAGCTTTTTTGAATTGAAGTCGATATTGTTTCTGGCTTTGATAATTCCAAGCAAATCAAGTACAAAATTTTTCATTTCAGGACTGTTACAGTCAATTTTCTCAAAGCGGAGATTATAGCAAATCATTTCAGCTTTATTAAGCGTGATTTTAACGGTATCCGAACCGATAATATCAATTTGCAAGCATATCAGCTCCGTTTCCTAAGGTGATAAAATTGCACAAACCGAATAACAATCAACTTAATACTAAGGAAAGACAGCTTTTAATCGGACTTGTGTTTCTTTCAATAGCGGCAATTTACTATTATAGTATGCGCATACTGCTTGTTCTTGCGACATCGGTTTTGGTGTCTGTTTTTGCGGATTTTCTTTGTGTTATGGCAAGAAAGCAAAAATACTATCTGCATGATACCTCTGCTGTTTATTCCGGTCTTGCTCTCGGGCTTTTAATGCCTGAGGGAATACCGCTTTACATTGCGGGAACTGCGGCTTTTATCTCAATCACTGTCGGAAAGCAATGCTTCGGCGGGAGAGGCAGCTCCGTTTTCAATCCCATAGCCGTGGGATATGTTTTTGCTCTTGTTACATACAAAACCCAAATGCTCTCGTTCGGAGCGGGAAGCGTTTCCGTTTATAAATCGCTGTCAATGGGGGCTCTTCCGGGCTTATCGCTAAAGGACGCTTTTATAGGCTCGTCCGTGGGAGCCGTCGGGACCACATCAATACTTATTATCGTTATTATGGGCGTGGCGTTTTCGGCGGGCAAAATAATATCAGGCAAGATGATTTTTACCTTCACGGCGATTTATTTTGTCATTTCCGCAGTGTTTCCGCTTACGTCGGATTATCCGATTAGGGGAGCGCTTT
>JBJESI010000014.1:0-3607 GCA_051882715.1 Oscillospiraceae bacterium | reverse complement strand
GCCGCTTTATTAAGAGGAATAAATATCAGCGGGAAAAACAAGATTTCAATGGCGGATTTGAAATTAAGCTTTGAAGAAACGGGATTTGAAAATGTCGTAACTTATCTAAACAGCGGCAATGTTATATTTTCCGAGGATGACGAATATGAGGCCGATATTTCCGGCAAGATTAAAAGGATGATAAAAGATAAGTTCAATTTGGATATAGCTGTATTTGTTACGGATATTGACCGTATAAATGACGCCCTAAGCAACGCTCCTGATTGGTGGGGAACAGCCGACAAAGAGATATATGATAATTTAATTTTTGTAATGCCGCCGGCAACTGCCGAAGAGATAGCGGAAAAGATAGGCGAACCGACGGAAAATTTGGAGAGAATCAGTATATATAAGAATTGTATTTTCTGGGCTTTTGACAGAAAAAATTATGCCAAGGCGAATTGGTGGAGGAAAACAGCAAAAGCGGGGATTGGAGAAATGATTACAATCAGAACCGCAAATACTGTCAGGAAAATTGCAGAGCTGGGAAACAGATAGACCGATTTCCCCAATGATAAGAAAGAACCGCTATCATGGCTAAAAGAATAATGAAGCGGTCTGAAGAAGGAGTGGGCGCATGGCAAATGCTATCACAAGCTGTCGGATAATATGCAGTGCGGCTTTGTTATTTTTTCCGACGTTTTCTTCGGCGTTTTATGCCCTGTATCTTATAGCCGGATTTACAGATATAGTTGACGGAGCGGTGGCAAGAAAAAATAAAACTGTCAGTGAATTCGGCTCTAAACTGGATACCGTTGCTGATTTTGTGTTTGTTGCGGCTTGTCTGATAAAAATACTTCCCATGATAGATATACCGCCGTGGCTCTGGATATGGATTGCGGTAATCACTGTAATAAAGATTATCAATGTAGTGTCGGGCTTTATTGTTCAGAAGAGATTTGTTGCGGAACATACCGTTATGAACAAGGTGACAGGATTTATTTTGTTTATTCTGCCGCTGACGTTTTCTTTCATTGATTTTAAGCTCAGTGCCGTTGTAGTATGTATAATTGCTGTATTTGCAGCCATTCAGGAAGGACATCTTATCAGAACGGGAAAGGAGGTATATCATCACACGGAAAAAGATAAGCCCTGTGTGTTGATGGGCGATGTCAGAACAGAGCATTTTACATATATCACAAAGGAACAGTGGTTGTTAAGGAGGAAATTTCAATGAAAAAAGCTTTACTTGTAATTGATATGCAGGAAATATGCGTGGGGGAGAATCACGCAGATATTTTTAAATACGATGACGGTCTTTTGGCGGCAGTCAACGGAATAATTGATGAAAACAAAGACAATACGGTTGTGTACATAAGAAATGTTATGAAAAAGAATTTCATAAATCGGTTTGCTCCGTTTCAAGCCTACGAGGGCAGTAAGGAAATCGAGCTTGTCAAAGGCTTGAATATAGTTTCCGATAAAATATTCGACAAGTTTGCGCCTGACGCATTCAGCAATGTTAAGCTGAAAGAATTTTTAAAAGGAAGAGAGATCGAGGAAATTGAAGTTATCGGCGTTGACGGAGGCGGCTGTGTGGCATTAACTGCGCTCGGAGCCGTAAAGAACGGATATAAAGTTATCGTGAACACAAAAGGTATAGGCACTGTATTTACAAAGAAAAGGGATTCTTATTTCAGAAAATTGCAAAAATCCGGCGCGGTGTTTTTGTAACCGACAAATGCGGCAGACAAAACGTCTGTCGCATAATTCTATCTAAAAAACTGCTGCTTAAGTATCGGGTACGCCTACAATGCTTAATACCTGTCAAGAAATGAGTGATTCTCGCTTCCTGTTTTGTATCCGGGCATGGTATCGAGGCAAACAGCGTGAATACTGTTGAATATGCTTATTTCGATATTCGGATTATTCTTTTTCAGCTCACGGATAAGGTGTTTGATTTCCTGACGTTTGGACTCGCCTATTCCGTCGCCGCTTTTGCCGATGCTTTCCGTAAAACGGCAGGCGCATTGAATAAATTCAAGGCCGTTATAGCGTTTCCATGCAAGAATAGCGTCCTCATGAATACAGTACAGAGGGCGTATAAGCTCCATGCCCTCAAAATTCTGGCTGTGAAGCTTCGGGAGCATCGCCTGTATCTGCGAGCCGTAGAACATACCAAGCAGGGTTGTTTCGATAACATCGCTGAAGTGATGCCCCAGCGCAATCTTGTTACAGCCAAGCTCCTTTGCTTTGTTATAAAGATGTCCTCTTCTCATTCTCGCACAGAGGTAGCAGGGTGATTTGACTACTCCGTTTGCAATGTCGAAAATATCTGTTTCAAAAACCGTAATCGGAATATGAAGCAGCTTTGCGTTGCTTTCGATTTTATCACGGTTTAGCTTGCTGTATCCGGGATCCATTACGAGGAACACAAGCTCAAAGGGGACTTCGCTGTGCCTCTGAAGCTGCTGCATAAGCTTTGCCATGAGCATGGAATCCTTTCCGCCTGAGATACACACGGCAATTTTATCTCCGCTTTGTATAAGCTCGTAGCGTTTTACGGCTTCAACAAAGGGATTCCATATTTCTTTCCTGTATTTTTTGGTTATGCTTCGTTCGATAAGCTGATATGTTTCCAATTCTCTCGGCATAAAATGCTCCTTAATTTTATTTAGCGCTGTATCCGATAAGGTCCTTTATAACCTCTCCTGCAATTATCAGTCCTGCCACTGACGGAACAAAGGCGTTGCTTCCGGGAGTTTGCCTTTTCGTACTTTCTTCTTCCGACTCAAAGGGCGTAATCGCAGGTTCTTTTGAATAAACCGTTTTCAGCTTTTTTACCCCTCTTTTTTTAAGCTCCCTTCGCATAACTCTGGCAAGAGGGCAGACGGAGGTTTCGTAAATATCCGCCACCTCAAAAGCAGTAGGGTCGACCTTGTTTCCTGCGCCCATGGAGCTGATTATGGGAACGCCTGCTTTTTGAGCATTAACCGCAAGCGCTATTTTTCCCGTTACGGTGTCGATAGCGTCGATGATGTAATCGTATTCCGAAAAGTTAAATAAAGCTTCCGTTTCGGGAAGATAAAACACCTTGTAGGTACGAACCTTTGCTTCGGGATTTATAAGGGCAATTCGCTCGGCGGCGGCGTCGACCTTGTACCGTCCGATAGTTTCGTGAGTGGCGATAATTTGCCTGTTCAGATTTGTAAGGCAAACCTTGTCGCTGTCGATAAGGTCAAGAGAGCCCACTCCGCTTCTTGCAAGGGCTTCTACGGCATATCCGCCGACTCCTCCTATTCCGAATACCGCAACACGGCTTTCGGAGAGCTTTTTTATTGCTTCTTCACCGAAAAGAAGCTCTGTTCGTGAAAACTGATTAAGCATATATTATATTCCTCGCAGGACAAACTGTTAATAATAAGATTAAATACGAGATAATTATAACCGAATTTATCGGTATTTTCAATATTTCGATAATAATTTTATTGACAAATACCCTAATGGGGTATATAATCAAACCGCAAGATGTACCCCGCCCCTAAGGCGGCGGGTTCCATTTCAGTCTTTCAGTAGGGGCAGGAGTCCCCTACTGAAACCCTGAGGAGCTAAAGCTCCCTGCGGCGAT
>JBJESI010000013.1:0-3617 GCA_051882715.1 Oscillospiraceae bacterium | reverse complement strand
CCGCTGCAATATTTGGGGAACAACCCCTGCCCGGGCGCATAAAGCCCTCCGATTATGGGAAAGCGAAACTGTCCGCCGTGAGCGTGCCCTGCAAGCATCAGGTCAAAATCAAACCTGTTATATGATTTTTCACCGATTGCGGCAAAGTTTTCGGGATAATGTGAAAGCACAAGCTTGAAGCCGCCGTGCTTTTTAAGCTCGTCAAAATACAGTCGGTTGTCTTTGTAGGTAAACTCGCCGTTTTTCCTCTGCTTGTAGTTTTCCTTTGAAGCCTGATTTTCGTCAAGCCCGAGTATAGTGATGATTTCGCCGTTTGCATTAAACCGGGTGATTTTATTTTGCAAAACAGTGACGCCGTTTTTGCGGAGCCCTTCAAAATTTTCCTCCATTTCGGCAAACCTGTGGTCGTGATTTCCCACACAGTAAAAAACAGGCGCGATTTTTGTGAGCCTCCCCATAAGCGCAATCATTTTTTGAGGATTTTTTCTGTCATCGTCGATGAGATCTCCCGTAACCGCAATAAGGTGCGGCTTTTCTTTTGCAACTGCCTTTACAAGCCTGTTGCCGAAGGTTTTGCTGTGTAAATCCGACAAATGAACAATCCTAAATGAAGCGCTTACGTCGGAGTTTATCGTGTATTTTGTTTTTGAAAAGATATTGTTCTGTGAATAAAGAAACGCAAAAACTGCGGCGGCGCCGCCTATAATATAACCTAACACAGCGCACCTCCTAAAAATCGGTAAGGTAGCCCATATCCTTCATAGAAGCGGCGGCTTCTCTGCCTACTATGATGTGGTCGAGCAAATCAATATTTATGCCCTTTAAGGTCAGCTTGATTTTTCTTGTGGCAGAAATATCGGAATCCGACGGAAATTCGCTTCCTCCCGGATGGTTGTGGCACAGAATTATGGAATCGCTTTTGTTTTTGAAAGCGGTTTCAACAATTTTTCTTGCATTAGCGGTAACGCTTTTAGTGTTGCCGTCGGAAATAATTTCATTCGATATTATTTCAAGCTTTTCGTTAAGGCAAATTACCCTGAGCTTTTCCACCGACTCGCCGAGATAAAGATCAAAGCAGTATTTGCAGACCTTGTTTGTGCTGTCAAGACAGTGACCGAGTGAAATATCGGTTTTCATTTTCCTCATAAGCTGAGGAATCATAGTTATAAGAACTGCGCTGTTTTCGCTTATTCCCTCGACCTCGCACAGCTCGGGAATGCTTGCGGAAAACACCGCCGGCAGCGAGCCGAATCGGTTGATTAAGCTGTGGGCAAGCTTGTTTGTATCCCGCCTTGGTATAGAGTAGAAAAGCAAAAGCTCAAGACAGTTGTGGGGCTCAAAATGCTCAAGCCCGTCTTTTATAAAACGCTCTTTAAGACGCTGTCTGTGTCCTGCGTTCAAATTGTCCATAAAATCACCGCTTTTAATTTGTGTTGTTTTTCTTTTCCCGAAGCTGTTTAAAGAATTCGGAAAGTATTCCCGCACATTCCTCTTCAAGAACGCCGCCGATGACCTCGGGCTTGTGGTTGAACGGCAAAGAGGGGAGGTCTGTCACCGAGCCGCAGGAGCCTGCTTTCATGTCGTAAGCTCCGAAAACCACACGGTCTATTCTGGAATTTATCACAGCCCCCGTACACATAGGGCACGGTTCGAGAGTAACATAAAGCGTGCAGTCGATAAGCCGCCAAGCGCCTCTTTTTTTTGAGGCTTCGTTGATTGCGATTATCTCCGCATGGGTAAGAGGATTTTTCGAGCTCTCACGTAGGTTTCTGCCCCGCCCCAGAATATTTCCCGTAGAGTTTTCAACTATGATACAGCCTACGGGGACCTCGCCTTCGTCGGCGGCCTGCCTTGCAAGCTCCAGAGCAATTTTCATATATTGTTCCATAAATCCCCCTTGCGAATTTGCGAAAAATGTGATACAATTTAAAAAATGTAAAATAAAATCGGGAAGTGATAAAATGAATAAAAAATATATCCGAATTACTGCGCTGAGCCTTGCTCTTGCGGCGGCAATAGGAACGCTCACGGCATGCGGCGGCAAGGAAAACGAAAGCTCAGTTCCCTCCGAAACAGATACGGTTCAGGGCGGAGGAGATACTGTTGATACATCTTCCGAGAATGAAAGCAGTACCTCTCCGACAACATCGTCGGCAACCGAAACAACCTCACAGAGTACGGCTGCGACAACTACCGCCGGCTCTTCGCAGACCTCTGCGGCTCCGCAGTCGGGCGGGATTGATAACGAGTGGGCAATGTTTCTTGTAAACAATTATAACCCCTTACCTGATAATTATAGTATAAACACGTCAAAAATTCAAGGCGATTATGTTCTTGACAGCAGAGCGGCGCCGTATTTTTTGGATATGGTGGCGGCGGCGAAGGCTGACGGAGTACAGCTTTACATAACCTCGTCATACAGGACGGTCGCTTATCAGGAGAATCTTTTCAACCGCAGAAAGAACGAGCTTATCGCCCAGGGCTATTCCGAGCAGGACGCAATAACGGAAACCGCCAAGTATACTGCGTTTCCGGGCAAGAGCGAGCATAATTCGGGGCTTGCGGTTGATTTCTGGGATTCCTACACGGGACTTACGGACGCCTTTGAGAACACCGATCAGGCTCAGTGGCTTTATAAAAACGCCCACAAATACGGCTTTATTCTCCGCTATCCTAAAAATAAGCAGAGCATAACGGAAATTGAGTACGAGCCATGGCATTTCAGATTTGTGGGAGTTTACCACGCAACAAAGATATATAACTCAGGTCTTTGCCTTGAGGAATATTACGACTCGATAAATTAGAAGAAAAAGCTGTACCGCCGTTATGGCAGTACAGCTTTTTTAAGCTCAATATTTTTATTCCCGAAGCTCTTGTAGCTTTCATCGTGAGTTACGACAATAATTGTTTTTCCCTGTCGGTTCATATTCTTTAAAATATTCATAACAGCGTCGGCATTTTCCCTGTCCAGCGAGCCTGTCGGCTCGTCGGCGAGGATGATATCGCATTTTTTTATCATAAGCCTTGCGAGGGCTACTCTCTGCTGTTCTCCGCCCGAAAGCGTGTAAATTTTGCTGTTTTCCTTTCCGATCAACCCTACTGCTTCCAGAGCCTCTCCGACGGTAGTTCCACTTTTAGCGTTGGATTTGACGATTTGGAGATTTTCCAGTACGGTTTTGTTGTCAATCAAAGCAAAGCTCTGAAACAGAAAGCCAACCTTGTATTTGTAATAATTAAGCTTTCTGCGGATTTTTATGATGTCCGTGCCGTCCACGGTGATTTCACCACTGTCAGGCGCTTCAAGTCCGCCGATAAGGTTTAACAGAGTTGTTTTTCCGCAGCCGCTTACTCCCGAAAACACAATGAAATCGCCGTCATCTATTGTCAGATTGAAGTCATCGAAAATAACGTGGCTGCCGAAAGCCTTGCAAAGATGCTTAATAATAATCATAGGCTTCCTCCTTTGAGAACGGTCGGGATTTTTCCCTTCTCATAACTTGTAATTTTTATAATTATAACCGAAGTGTCGATCGTCATTAAACATAAGCCTGCAATTAGTGCTGTGGCAGGATTTAAGCTGTCGGCGAGAAGTCCCGCAGCAGTCAAAAATATCATTG
>JBJESI010000012.1:0-3634 GCA_051882715.1 Oscillospiraceae bacterium | reverse complement strand
GGGCGGCTCTGAGACCGTTAAGGAAATAGGCTTAACGGATGAAATCAAAAAGGGCGATTACGTTCTCATCGACAGGGACGCCGCAAAAAACCCCGAGGAAAGAACAGAGCTAATGAGAAAGGCTTTTTTTGCGGATAATTATCTCACGAGCGTGAATGCAATTACCGAGGACGGCATAATGATTAACGTTGACGGCTTGGGGAACAGGGTTGCGGCTATGACCTTCGGCCCCTCAAGCGTTATAGTTGTTGTGGGAATGAATAAGGTTTGCAAAAGCGAGCAGGCGGCGGAGGAAAGGGCAAGGACCTATGCTCCTGCGTTTAATGCCGTAAGGCTGGGACTGACAAAAACCGCCTGTGCAAAAACAGGAGCCTGCGGCGATTGCCTCGGCGACGAATGTATGTGTTCTTACATAGTAAAAACAAGGAGAAGCAAGATTAAAGGCAGGATTAAGGTTATTCTTGTAGGCGAAGAGCTGGGTTACTGATACCGATGGGAGAAATTATGGGCAATACTGCGGTTATATACAAATCAATTTACGGGACGACTGAAAAATACGCCGAGATTATCAGCAGGAATCTCGGCGCAAGGCTGATAAATCTAAAAACAGAGAAGAAAATAAATCTCGATGAATTTGATACGGTGATTTTCGGCGGCGGTATTTACGCAGGAGATGTAAACGGCGTTAAGTCCTTTTTTTCGGGGCGGGAAAGCCTTGAAAACAAAAATATAATCATATTCACCTGCGGAATTTCAACTCCCGATACGAGAACCGAAAGCGTAAACGCCGCAGTGAAAAAAGCTCTTCCCGACAGTTTGAAAAACAAGGCGGTCATCTTTAATCTCGGCGGCGCTCTTGATTACGGAAAGCTCGGATTTGTTCACAGGTCGATGCTTTCTTTGCTGATGAGGGGACTGCGTTCAAAGCCTGAAGCCGAGCTTGACGATACCGAAAAAAGGCTGCTCGGGCTTCGCACGGAAAAGGCGGATTTATTCGACAGAGCCTCGGCAGACCGAATTATTGAATATGTAAAAAGCTTGGAAAAGTAAAGCCTCTTACTTCTGCAAGGACGGCTGTATACAGGAATTTGCGTTTTTTACCGCCGACTTTCTGTAAAAATATGTTATAACAAGCAAAATTGAAAGGGGGTGAAGGATTGTGGATAAGAAAATGGTTTGCGGCGTATTGCTGTCAATAATGGGATTTGTGATTTCTGCTTTTTGTTTTATTTATGCAATATTAAATCCATGTATATACCATGGTATTGAGGGATTATTAGGCTCCATGCTGGGGACGTATACCCTTATTCCTTTTGTTGTTTCATCGGTTGTTATGATTTTGGGATTGGCGATATGCTTTCGGACAGCGTTTAAAAAAGAAAAATAACCAATCCGCAAAATGTCCCCCGCCGAAACCCTGAGCAGCAAAGCTCCTCGGCGGCGGTCTCCTCGCAGCCTGATTAAGCGAGCTTATCAGGCTTTGCTCCGATTTAGAATTTTGGTTTACCGTTGTAATAACAGAAGCCTGATAAGACTGCGGTCTTGTCAGGCTTTTTACTAACGATAATTTCAAATTTCTTTCGCCGATTCAGTGTCTTGTGACATTTTGCTTACGCTAAATTACCATAAGCAGCGTTCCTATTCCGATGAGAACACAGCCGATGAGTGATTTAGCGGTAAATTCCTCATGCAAAAACACAAATGCCAGTATCAAAGTGATAACCACGCTGAGTTTATCAATGGGGACTACCTTTGACGCCTCGCCTAATTGCAGGGCTTTATAATAGCAGAGCCATGACGCTCCTGTCGCAAGGCCGGATAAAATCAAAAATATCCAGCTTTTTCTGCTAATTTCCTGCAATCCGCCTTGCGTATGAGTCAGAAATACCATTCCCCATGCCATGATAACAACCACAACGGTTCTGATTGCCGTGGCGAGATTTGAATTAACCCCATCTATTCCGACCTTTGCGAGTATAGAGGTAAGCGCCGCAAATACGGAGGACAGGACTGCAAATACAATCCACATAAATTTTCTTATTTGCCAAGCGCCTGCTCGATGTCGGCGATAATATCGTCGGCGTTTTCAATTCCTACGGACAGTCTTACAAGGTCTGCGCTTATTCCGCAGGCTTCAAGCTGTTCGTCCGTAAGCTGGCGGTGAGTTGAGCTTGCAGGGTGGAGCACGCAGGTTTTAGCGTCTGCCACATGGGTTGCGATTGTGGCAAGCTCCAGGCTGTCCATGAATTTTTCAGCCGCTTTTCTGCCGCCCTTGACTCCGAAAGAAATTACTCCGCAGGTGCCGTTTGGCATGTACTTTTTAGCACGCTCGTAATACTTGTCTCCCTCAAGCCCCGGATAGCTTACCCAAGAAATCTTTTCGTGATTTTTAAGGTATTCTGCAACCTTTTTTGCGTTCTCTACGTGTCTCGGAACTCTCAGATGAAGCGTTTCAAGTCCTATATTCAAAAGAAATGCGTTCTGCGGCGACTGGATTGAGCCCAGATCCCTCATAAGCTGAGAGGTGGCTTTTGTAATATACGCGCCCTTGCCGAATTTTTCGGTATAGGTTATTCCGTGGTAGGAATCGTCGGGAGTTGTAAGTCCGGGGAACTTGTCGGCGTATTTTTCCCAGTCGAAGTTTCCGCTGTCCACGATACAGCCGCCTACGGTGTTTGCATGACCGTCCATATATTTTGTTGTGGAATGGATTACGATGTCGGCGCCGTACTCAAAGGGTCTGCAATTTATGGGAGTGGGGAAAGTGTTGTCCACAATCAGGGGAATTCCGTTGTCGTGGGCAAGCTTTGAAAACTTCTCAAAATCAAGGACAACAAGCGACGGGTTTGCGATGCTTTCCGCAAAAACGCACTTTGTATTCGGCTGAATAGCCTTCTGAAGCTCTTCAATGGGAGCGTCGGGATTAACGAAGGTTACGTCAATGCCGAGCTTTTTCATTGTGACTGCAAAAAGGTTGAAGGTGCCGCCGTAGATTGTTGAAGCGCTGACAAAATGATCGCCTGCGCCGCATATATTGAAAACGGAGAAAAACGATGCCGCCTGTCCGCTTGAGGTAAGCATTGCCGCAACGCCTCCCTCAAGAGCGGCGATTTTCTCCGCTACATAATCGTTTGTGGGGTTTTGGAGTCTGGTGTAAAAATAGCCCGAGCTTTCAAGGTCGAAAAGCTTGCCCATTTCCTCGCTGGAGGCATATTTGAAAGTGGTGCTTTGAATAATCGGGATAGCCCTCGGCTCGCCGTTTTCGGGCTTGTAGCCTGCCTGAAGGCATTTTGTTTCAATACTGTAATCGGACATAGTAAATGTCTCCTTTCGCTGTTTGGATATATTTTAACACTTTAAATCCGTGCCGTCAATAAATTTGTTGACAACGGCACCGCATTGCTTTAAAATTATAGATAGGAAATATTGGTGGTGTGCTATGGAAAAATACCTTATGTTAAGAGAACAATACCCCGAATTTTGTTACGAGGGTTATGAAATATACGACTGCGGCGGAGAAATCGGGCTGAAATTTCATTTTTCCCAGAGCGATGAAATAAAATTTTCGCCCGAATGGGTTTTGCCGTTTGACTACGGACAGTACGCTTCAAGCGAAAACAAGGCTTTTATTGAC
>JBJESI010000011.1:0-3680 GCA_051882715.1 Oscillospiraceae bacterium | reverse complement strand
CATTGAAACTACTGCCGGAGGAGCTTCGTTTGCACCCAAGCGGTGGTCGTTTCCTGCGGACGCAGCGGAAATTCTGAGAAGATCCTGATATTCGTCTACCGCCTTGATTACCGCGCAGAGGAAAAGCAAAAACTGTGCGTTTTCAGCAGGCGTTTCGCCGGGTTCAAGGAGGTTTACTCCCGTATTTGTTGAAATCGACCAGTTATTGTGCTTGCCGCTTCCGTTTACTCCCGCAAAGGGCTTCTCGTGAAGCAGACAAACAAGGTCGTGCCGCTTTGCAACATTCTGCATAATCTCCATTGTAAGCTGGTTGTGGTCTGTTGCAAGGTTTGTTGTTGTGAAGATAGGAGCAAGCTCATGCTGTGAGGGAGCAACCTCGTTATGCTCCGTCTTTGCAAGGATACCGAGCTTCCAAAGCTCCTCGTTTAAGTCCTTCATAAATGCGGAAACTCTGGGCTTGATTGTTCCGAAGTAGTGGTCTTCAAGCTCCTGTCCTTTAGGAGACATTGCTCCGAAAAGGGTTCTGCCCGTAAAGATAAGGTCCTTTCTCTTGTCGTAAAGCTTCTTGTCAACAAGGAAGTATTCCTGTTCGGGGCCAACCGTTGTCTTAACGCTTGTAACATCCTCGTTGCCGAAAAGCTTCAAAACTCTGAGCGCCTGTCTGTTTATTGCTTCCATTGAACGGAGCAAGGGAGTCTTTTTATCGAGAGCCTCTCCGCCGTATGAATAGAATACCGTCGGGATACAAAGCACGCCGTCTTTAATGAAAGCGTATGATGTAGGGTCCCACGCCGTATAGCCTCTTGCCTCAAAGGTTGCACGGAGTCCGCCCGAGGGGAAGCTGGACGCGTCAGGCTCGCCCTGAACAAGCTCCTTGCCCTTGAATTCCATAATTACATTTCCGTCGTCTGTGGGGGAGATAAAGCTGTCATGCTTTTCAGCGGTAATTCCCGTCATAGGCTGGAACCAGTGTGTGAAATGAGTTGCGCCTTTTTCAATCGCCCAATCCTTCATCGCATTTGCGACTACGTTTGCAACCGCAGTATCAAGTCTTTTTCCGTTTTTAATGGTACGCTGCACCTGCTTGTAGGTTTCCTTTGGTAATCTTTCCTGCATTACCGAATCGTTAAACACGTTTGAGCCGAATATTTCTTTTACCGAACTCATAATTTCACTCCTCTTTCTTTGAATAAATAAAAAAGCGGCAATGGTACACAGATACTCTCTGTGACGCCATTGCCACTGCTTTATTCATGAATATAATATGTATAAAACGCAAAAAACGAAACGGTTAAGGGAACGGGCAGATTACTGCCGCCGACGCCATTGCCGTTTCGTTGTTCACATTTTACACCCGATTTGTTCGTTTGTCAAGAGGTTTTAGAAATTTTTTTATTTTTTTATTTCTTGCCCGTTTATCTATTGACAAAAGGCTTAAAAAAGGGTAAAATATATCGTTGTAAGTAATTCGTACGGCGTTCATCGGAAACAGCAAATGGGACTTGTGCCCGCTGCCGCCGATGAATGCCTGTCTTTTTTTGCTTTTATCTGCTTTTACGGGAGGTTTAAAATGTATACCTACGACGAGGTTATGACCTTTGTTGAAGAAGAAGACGTAAAGTTTATCCGTCTTGCCTTCTGCGATTTTGACGGAAATATGAAAAACATTTCGATTATGCCCGACGAGCTTGGAAGAGCCTTTAAGTACGGCGTTTCCTTCGACGCCTCCGCAATAAAGGGCTACGGCGGCGAGTACCGTTCGGATTTATTTTTGTTCCCCGATCCGTCAACGCTTTCAATTCTCCCCTGGCGTCCCTCCCACGGGCGTGTTGTCAGGATGCTGTGCGACATTAAGTATCCCGACGGCAGGCAGTACGAAAAAGACGTAAGATACATTCTAAAAAAAGCCGTTGCATGTGCAAAGGAAAAGGGATTTACCTTTAATTTCGGCTCTGAAATCGAGTTCTACCTTTTTGGCACCGACGAAAACGGCAAATCAACGGGCGTTCCCTTTGACGACGGAGGCTATATGGATATTGCTCCGGAGGATAAGGGCGAAAATGTAAGGCGGGAAATATGCTTCTCGCTTCTCAATATGGGTATTACCCCGGAAAGCTCCCATCACGAAGAAGGCCCCGGGCAAAACGAGATTGATTTCCGTTACAGCGATCCGCTCACAGCCGCAGACAATGCGGTTACCTTTAAATCCGTTGTCAAAACCATTGCAACGAGAAACGGGCTTTACGCAGACTTTTCCCCCAAGCCCCTTGCAGATAAAAGCGGAAACGGTATGCATATAAATATTTCGGTTAATTCGTCGGACAAGGACGCTCCGAAATACTTCTTAGCGGGAGTGCTCAGGCACATTAAAGAAATCTCCCGGTTTCTCAATCCCACTGAAGAATCCTATAAAAGGCTCGGCAAGAACAAAGCGCCCCGATACATTACATGGTCGGAGCAAAACCGTTCCTCTCTTATCAGAGTTCCGGCAGCGCAGGGAGCTTTCCGCAGGATAGAGCTTCGCTCCCCCGACCCGGCGGCAAATCCCTATATTGCCTACGCTCTGCTGATTTACGCAGGTCTTGACGGAATAGAAAACCGCATCGAGCCTGACTCTCACACAGAGCTTAACCTCTATACAGCAAACGAGGACGAGGTTAAAAAATTCGACCGTCTCCCCTTCACACTGAAGGAAGCGAGCGACATTGCAAAGTCAAGCCGGTTTATTTTACAGCATCTGCCGCAAAGCTACATCGACTTATTCTGATACTAAAGGATTTTCGAAAGGTGGGATATGATGATTTCTGAGCCTATAAGCATGAGTGTACTGATTGTTTCCTCATCGCAGAAAGCTACGGAATACCTCATAGACCTTTTGCCTCAAAATCAGTTTTCTCCGATTTCCGCAGTTTCCAGCGCAGGCGAAGCTAAAAGGCTTCTGATTGACAAGCGTTTTGACATTGTAATAATCAACTCTCCCCTGCCGGACGATTTCGGCATTCAGCTTTCAATAGAAATTGCGGAAAACAACACAAGCGGCGTCGTACTTTTTGTAAAAAACGATATTTTTGAACAGGTTGCCTACAAGGTTGAAGGCTACGGCGTTTTTACCGTGGGCAGACCCTCCTCTAAACAGATTATTCTGCAGGCAATAAAGCTTATGGTGGCAGTAAGGGCAAAAATTTTGTTTTTTGAAAACAAGGCTTCTTCTCTTAAGGAAAAAATGGAGGAAATTCGTCTCGTAAACCGTGCTAAGCTGGTTTTGATGCAGAACTTGAATATGACCGAGCAGGACGCTCACAGATACATTGAAAAAACCGCTATGGACACTTGCTCCAAGCGCAGAACTATTGCAGAAAATATTATTAAAACTTACGAAAGTTGAGGATATTTCAAAATGACAAAGTATATTTTTGTTACAGGCGGAGTTGTTTCAGGCCTCGGCAAGGGTATTACAGCCGCTTCACTCGGACGGCTTCTCAAAGCAAGAGGACTTAAGGTCGCAGCTCAAAAGCTCGACCCCTATATAAATGTTGACCCGGGTACAATGAGCCCGTATCAGCACGGCGAGGTTTATGTTACAGAGGACGGTGCGGAAACCGACCTCGACCTCGGACATTACGAAAGATTTATCGACGAAAACCTGAACAAATTCTCAAACCTCACTACGGGAAAGGTTT
>JBJESI010000010.1:0-3714 GCA_051882715.1 Oscillospiraceae bacterium | reverse complement strand
AGGTCTTTACCCTCTAAGAACTCAAGTGAAGCACCGCCACCGGTTGAAATATGGCTCATTTTATCGCCGAAACCTAAAGTATTAACAGCTGCTGCAGAGTCACCGCCGCCGATAATTGTTGTAGCGTCAGTTTCTGCCAAAGATTTAGCAACTGAGATAGTTCCCTTTGCAAGCGTGGGATTTTCAAATACGCCCATAGGTCCGTTCCAAACAACGGTCTTTGCTGATTTAACAGCATCTGCAAAAAGCTCCATTGTCTTTGTGCCGATGTCGAGTCCCATCTTGTCGGCAGGGATTTTATCGGAGTCAACAACCTCAACGGAAACCTCTGCGTCAATAGGCTCGGGGAAAGAGGCTGTGATTGTTGTATCTATCGGAAGAAGAAGCTTCTTGCCGGACTTTTCTGCCTTCTCCATCATTTCCTTGCAGTAATCTATCTTTTCGTTGTCAACGAGAGATGTGCCGACCTCATAGCCCTTTGCCTTAAGGAATGTATAAGCCATACCGCCGCCGATAATAAGCGTGTCGCATTTTTCAAGAAGATTTGAAATAACATTAAGCTTATCCGCAACCTTTGCACCGCCGAGAATAGCAACAAAGGGACGAACGGGATCTTCAACTGCGTTTCCGAGATACTGAATCTCTTTCTGCATAAGGTAGCCTACTGCCGTTTCCTTTACAAACTTTGTAACGCCTGCTGTTGAAGCGTGCGCCCTGTGTGAAGAACCGAAAGCGTCCATTACGAAAACTTCGTTATCAACCAGGTCTGCAAGCTCTTTTGCAAATTCTTCGCCGTTCTTTGTTTCCTCAGCGCCTCTGAATCTTGTGTTTTCAAGAATAACGATTTCGCCGTCCTTCATTTCGGCAACGGCCTTTTTAGCGTTTTCGCCTACTACTGTGTCGTCCTTTGCAAATACAACCTTTGTGTCAACAAGCTCTGCAAGTCTTTTTGCCGCAGGAGCAAGTGAGAATTTATCCTCGGGACCGTTTTTAGGCTTGCCGAGATGTGAGCAGAGTACAACCTTGCCGCCGTCTGCAACCAATTTCTTGATTGTGGGGAGCGCTGCCGTAATTCTGTTGTCGTTTGTGATTACACCGTCCTTGAGGGGAACGTTGAAGTCAACTCTTACGAGGACCTTTTTACCCTTAACGTCAATGTCGTCAACCGAAACCTTGTTTAAAGAAACCATTTTTAAATTTCCTTTCTGTCTTTTGATTCAGGTTGTTAAATCAGTAACAACCACTGACATTATTTTATACTAATTCTTTCACATTTTCAAGGGTATTGATAAATTTTTTTGCCGCAGTTACAAATTATTTTGCACTGTTCACTATCAAGTCCCTTAAAATTACAACATCTGTCACATTAAGAGTATTATCGCCGTTCATATCGGTGACCGTGCGGTAATTGTCGTCGAGGACGCTTTGCCTCATAAACACTATGTCTTCTATATCAAGCTTTCCGTCTGAATTTCCGTCGCCCAAAAGCTCTGCATTAAGCACCGATACAAGCTGCTCTTTGGTTATTATCCCTTTATCAAACGCCTCCTGAACAAGATAAAGCTTGTTATTTGCTTTATCATAAACAAGAACGTCATCTCCCCATGTGAACTCATAAATATATTCGCCTATATTGACATTCACCATTACACAGGGCACCGGAGCACCGGTATCGAATGTAAACCAGTACAGGCTTTGGTCATCGGTAATCGCTTTGCAGAAAATTTTATAGTCATCGTCGGAAAACTCGTCATAGTTATTACATAAGGTACATTTGGTGTCATACTCAACTGCTTGGGCTGCCTGTTCTCTGACAGCTGTAATAAGCATGGCGGTCTCTTCCTCGGATAGCGCTTGGGCAGAATTAACCGCAAAGGCTGTTAAGCTCAGCATAATAACACTTAAAAGCATAACAAAAGCTCGTGTAAATAATTTCATAGTAATTCCCCTTTTCCGATATATTTGAACCCTCGTTCACTTATATAACGTTTATAAATATGTTTTGGGGACATATTTTCAAAAAATCATTTTGCTTGCCAAATTGCAGTGCTTCCGCAGGGTAAAACAAGTCCCGTGCTTTCGACAGGAAGTCCGATTTCGTCTGCCGAAATTGTTCCGCCGAATTTTTCCTTTAATGTTACACCGAAAATATACGCCATTACCGAGGGCGGAAGCCCTGTCGTATAGCTGTTTAAAACAAAAAACAAAGGATTGTCCGACAGCACTCCCGTACAAAGGTCAACAAGAGAATGAATACTGTCCTCAAGCTTCCACAGCTCTCCTCCGGGACCTCTTCCGTAGGACGGAGGATCCATTATTATGGCATCGTATTTTCTTCCCCGCCTGATTTCCCTTGCGACAAACTTCTCGCAGTCGTCCACTATCCAGCGTATGGGCTTATCATCAAGCGAAGACGCACGGGCATTTTCCCTTGCCCAATCTACCATTCCCTTTGCCGCGTCAACATGGCACACGGACGCTCCTGCGGCGGCGCATGCGAGAGTTGCCCCGCCTGTGTAGGCAAACAGATTTAAAACGCTTACGGGCCGTCCCGCATTTTTGATAAGCTCGGACATCATATCCCAGTTTACCGCCTGTTCGGGAAACAGTCCGGTATGCTTGAAATTCGTGGGTTTAATAATAAATTTTAAGTCTTTGTATGAAATAGTCCACGGGGATTTAGGCCTGTTGCGGTATGTCCATTCTCCTCCGCCCTTGCTGGAACGCCTATAATGACCGTCGGCATTTTTCCAAAGGGGATTTACCTTTTCGGTTTTCCATATGACCTGCGGGTCGGGGCGGACAAACGAAACGCTTCCCCACGTTTCAAGGCGTTCTCCGTCCGAGGTGTCGAGAAGCTTATAGTCCTTCCAACCGGAAGCCGTCCTCATCTGCCGTACCTTTCTCTGATTAAATCTGCGATACGGTTTGCTTCTGCCGTTATAAGCTCATTGTCCTTGCCTTCGAGCATAACTCTTACAAGAGGCTCAGTTCCCGATTCTCTTATCAAAACTCTGCCGCTGCCGCCGAGCTTTTCCTCAGCAGAAGAAATAGCCGCATTGATTTCGGAATTTTGCTTCCATACCTTTTTGCCCTCGTCCGTAACCGTAACGTTTACAAGAACCTGAGGGTACTGCGACATGAGCTTACCGAGCTCGGACATGGGCTGGTTGCATTTTTTGTAAAATTCCATAAGCTGAACTGCCGAAAGCTGGCCGTCGCCGGTTGTTGCATGATCGAGGAAAATGATGTGACCTGACTGCTCTCCGCCGATGTTATAGCCCGACGCAAGCATCTCCTCAAGCACATATCTGTCTCCGACCTTCGTGGTCTTTACGCTTATACCGTTTTCTTCTGCAAAATCGAAAAAGCCCATATTTGTCATAACCGTCATAACGGCTGTATCCTTTTTGAGCTTTCCCTGCTCCTTTAAGGACTTTGAAAGAATTGCAATCATCTTGTCGCCGTCGATTATAACACCGTTTTCGTCAACAGCAAGACATCTGTCCGCGTCGCCGTCAAAGGCAACACCGCCGTCAAGACCGTTTTCTCTTACAAATTCTCCGAGAACTTCAATATGTGTTGAGCCTGCGTTGTCGTTAATATTTGTTCCGTCGTATTTATTGTTAATAAACACACATTCTGCGCCAAGCTCGCCGAAGAGAAGCTGCGCCGTTTCGCTTGAGCTTCCGTTTGCACAGTCCACACCGAATC
>JBJESI010000009.1:0-3780 GCA_051882715.1 Oscillospiraceae bacterium | reverse complement strand
TTTGTCGCATATTTCAGGACAGTTATCGGGGGATTCATCGTCAACAAGAATTATTTCAAGATTTTTATATGTTTGATTTACAATGCTTACAATACACTTTTCCAGATATTTTTCAACATTGTATATCGGTACGATAACGCTTATTTTTGCATCATTCTGCATACTATTTACCCTCCAAAATCTTATTGATTATATTTGAAGGTGTGAAGTTGCTAAGCGGTGTTGAATAGCTGTCCGAAAGGCTGCCGCTTCTTATTAGTCCAATCGCCTCAGTTATGGATTCGACATTGTTTTCACAAAAAACGTATCGTTTAAACTGCTCAAAATATTCTCTGATTATTTTCTTCTCATCTTCTGTTCCGTCTAAAATGAAAAGAATTTTCTTGTCCGTTGCGGAATATTGGTATATCTTTCCCGGAATCTGACCTCCTCTCAGATTGCATAGAAATACTAAAACATTTGTTTGATTTTCGTATTTCTCAAGCTCCTGCAATGGCATGCGCGGATAAACCTTAACAGTATCTGTAGATGCAAAAGCTCTCTTTGAGTTTCCGCAAATATATACATTAATTTTTTCTTTTACTGCGGAGTCATAAAAAGGGACTAGATTTCTTATATATAACTCATAATCTCCGAAATACCCGAAGCAAAGTTTATCATTATTCGTAGGTACTGCTTGCTCATAATATGAAGGAAGCGGCATCCAGCGCATCTTTTCTGAACTTTCGGGAAACATCTCCTTTTGGTATTCAAGAGTGATCGGACTTACATAATATATCAACTCTCCCTGCTTCAAAAGGCGACCTTCTTCTCGCTTCTCTGATTCCGTATGCTTAAATCCAAGATCCGCATACCAAGGATCTTCCCAAATCTGAATCCATTTATCAGCTTTGATCCTATTCTTCCTAATTAAATATTCCGCCAATTTATGACTTACAGGCGGATGTGCTAAAGTAATAACATAATCATATTTTTCATCGGAAGAGAATTTTTTTGCTTTTTTAAACCAAACTATGTCCGTTCCGTAAACGCCGTAAGAATTTCTTATTTTACGCTTTATACTCTTAATAAATCGTTTGGCAAATGATGGCTTTTTATTAGAGGTATTCGGGCACGACCCTACAGAAGCGCTTTTGCCCTCAAGCTGTTTCTTAATCCCGCCTATTCTATCATACATTGAACCGTCGTATTCGATAATACTTCTGACATTGGGCATTTTAATACCGTTATCTATATTTTGATTTTTATCACTTCTTGTAATTAAATCTACAGTAATACCGTTATCAAGTAAACCTTTGATATACGACAAATGGCAGAGGTTGGCCGATGAATTAACCCTAAGGCAATACCCCGTTATAACCAGTATTTTCATAAATATCTCCTAATAAAAATTGTAATTTAGCAATACTTTACTGCAAGCTTCCACAAATTTATGTCTTTATCCAAAATTGATTTTTCTATAATTCTGAGCATATAAGGCAGTTTGATTTTTTCTTTCGGCCGATACTTTACAAGCAAATCATTAGCCAAAATAAACAAGGCGTCAACAACTTCATTGCCAAGCCCAGCTATCGACGGCAGAAAATAAACGCTCAGATGCTTGATAAGAAGCTCATAAAACAGCTTGTCCTTCGGCAAACCGATTTTTTCATATTGCTCTATTATATCAAGCAGCAGCCAATACCTGTCGATAGTTTTACTGTTTTTTGAATTGTTCTGCACATGGGAAAAGTTATTCTCATACCACTTATATTCATATCCTATCTTTTTAACATACGAAAATTTTCTGCATTGAGTAAATAATAAAAACTGTACAATAGTGTCTTCGTACCAGTATCCGGGGAAAAACCTGACATTTTCAAACAGCTCTTTCTTGTAAACCTTACACCACGGCAAGCCGGCGTAATTGATGATTCCCTCTCTTCTTTTCATTCCCATATATTTGCTGTCGGGATAAATATTCGGTATTACGCTTAGAACCTTTCCGTCTTTTTCTTTGACAAGCTCATGAGCGCACATTACTATGTCGCAATCGTCGGAATACGCCTTGTCCATAAGCAATTCAACAATATTATCAAGAACTGTATCATCACAATCAACAAACATTATGTATTTGCCTACCGCATTATTTATGCCCGTATTCCTTGCGCCTGCAATACCCATATTCTGCTGAAAGATAACCTTTACGTTCTCGCGCATTCTGTATTTATCTAAGATATCCCTCGCTCCGTCGGTTGAACCGTCGTCCACGAAAATTGCTTCAAATCTGTATTTCGTTTTCTGATTTAATATTGAGTTGATATTCTTCTCAATCAGTTCGGCATAATTGTAAACAGGAACTATGATGGAAAGGTCAACCGAATCGTCCGTTTCATTGTTAATATATATCGGTTTTTGAAACTCAGGCTTCGGATAAACCGAATTCACCGTTTTTTCAGCTTCACTGACATCTGTTTTTACAATTCTCTTTTTATGAGTAATCTTCTTAAACCAAAAAGAAATATTCTTTATAAAGCGCAGAATATAGGCAAGAAAAATACTGATTTTCTCATTATGAAAAATTCCGTATAATCTAAAATAAAAACCGTAAAGCATAAGTCCCCCATACTTTTTATGATATTTATAAATTCAGAAGCATATCTTCCACAGCACGAACCGTGTTCTCCGTGCTGAAATATTTACCTCTTTCGCATGCCTGCTTCTTATAATGGCTAAGCAGCTCGGGATTTTGCAAAAATTCTTTAATTCCTCTATACAGCGCTTCTTCGTTATTATCAACCACAACGCCGTATTCATCGTTTTCGCCGAGCATTTCTTTCATGCCCGATACTTCGACTGTGCAAACAGGTGTGCCCACAATAAGCGCTTCGGTTGCGGCAGTTGAAAAGCCTTCGGCATGACTCGCACATACAAACAAATCACATTTAGATACATATTTATAGGGATTCGTGTCGTATCCCAGGAAAGTAACGCTGTCCTTTAATGAGTTTTCATTTACATACCCCTTGAGTTCCTCCTCAATAGGTCCGATTCCCAGAATATATAAATGCACGGGTAATTTATCCTCTTTAGTGAGCTTATTTACAACCCTGAGGAGTCTGTCATAGCCTTTTGAGGTCTTTAATGTACCGACTGCAACAAGCTTAATTTTTCCGTCATCCGAAAGCTTGTCAACAGCTTCGGCAGATAATGAGAGAATTTTATCTGATTCAACCGTGTTATAAAGAACCTCGCAGGGCTTTTTAAAGTCTAATATGCTTGTAAAATCGTTCTTTACATACTCGGAAACGCAAACAGTATTGTCAAAACGGTCATAGCATTCGCGTGCTTCCGTTTCACTTCTGAAAGGACCTGCAATTTTTTGCATTGTATGCTGTTCCACATGAATCCATGATACAAGCTTTTTATCAGAACTCGTACAGCCGCTTATTACTCTTGCAGAAGGGCCTTCAAGATAAGACACCTCTATATCGTAATCCTCTTTTACGCAAAGCTTATGTAACTGTTTCGGAGAAAAGAACTTTAGAAATTTTGTGTTTCCCGGAAAAGCTTTTTTAAAGACCGCACGATATTTTATATGAGGAGCAAGAAACTGCTCGTTTACTCCGCCGCCGAAAAGAGAAACGACGGAAATATCAAATTTGCTTCGGTCCATATTATTAACAAGATTGACAAGCACTTTTTCAGCGCCGCCCTGCCCCAGGTCATGGATTAAAAATAAAACTTTCTTCATTTTTACCTCAATTTTCGGATGATTTTCTTCTCTTCTTTAACTTCCAT
>JBJESI010000008.1:0-3879 GCA_051882715.1 Oscillospiraceae bacterium | reverse complement strand
CGTATCAATTTGAATGCACGGCACGTGGGTAAGCCCCGAAAGCTTTGCGGCGCGAAGACGGCGTTCGCCTGCTATAAGCTCGTAGCTTCCTTCCTGAAGCTTTCGCACGGAAAGCGGCTGCAAAACGCCGTTTTCTGATATGCTCAGAGAAAGCTCCCGCAGCTCGTACTCGCTGAAATTCTTCCTCGGCTGATTGGGATTGGGGGAAATCTGCGAAATCGGAATTTCGATAACCTTTCCCAAAACCTTTTCCTTTGGCTGTCCAAAAATAACAGACATATTTTCACTTCCCTTTTATTTTTATTTGTTCCTTGTCTATATTTTACTAATTTATTCCTAATTTGAAGCAAAATCTTTTCGACAAAATGACTTTTATATTACATAAAATCTATTTGGTTTCCGTAAATAGTCTGTTTTATGCGGAAAATCAGGTCGAAAAGCGGCGAAAGAGTACGGCTTATGCGATAAATTTTTAAAGCTTTATGTTCCACGTGGAACATATTTTTTTAATAAACCTCTTTAAAAAATCAAAATACTGTGTTATACTGTTAAAGAAATCTTTTATCGGGAGGTGTGCTTTTGAGCAATATCATTTCTGTTGTTAATCAAAAAGGCGGAGTCGGCAAGACGACCACAACCGTTAGCCTTTCCTCCGCTATTGCAAAGTCGGGAAAGAAAACACTTGTCATCGACATTGACGCACAGGGCAACACAACAAGCGGATACGGCATAAATAAAAGAGATTTGCAGGCTTCGTCCTACGAGGTCATCGTGGGAGAAAAAACCGTAGGCGAGGCAATTATTCATACGCAGTTCGGCAAGGTAGACCTTATTCCGGCTACGGCTTCTCTTGCGGCGGCAGATATTGAGCTTGCAGAGCTTGAAAACCGAGCGTTCGGATTAAAAGAAGCTATTGCGCCGATTGCAGAGGATTATGACTACATATTCATCGACTGTCCGCCGTCGCTGGGACTCCTTACAATCAACGCACTGACAGCATCTGATTCCATTCTTATACCGATGCAGTGTGAGTTTTATTCCCTTGAGGGGCTGGCGCAGTTGATGGATACGGTAAGACAGGTTAAGCAAAGATACAATAAGGATTTGAAAATCAACGGTATTCTTTTCACAATGTACGATGCCCGTCTAAAGGTGACTGTTCAGGTTGTGGAGGAGGTAAAAAAGCATTTCGGCGATATCGTTTTTAAAACGGTAATTCCCCGTAATGTCCGTCTTTCGGAAGCGCCGAGCTTCGGCGAACCGATAGTTTACTACGACAAATCCTCAAAGGGAGCAAAAGCATATTTGTCGCTGGCAAAGGAAATAATAAGCCGTGACAGGAAAGGAAAAGCCAAATGAAGAAAAAAGGCGGACTCGGCAGAGGCTTCGACATTCTTTTTGACGACAACGTGACCGAGCAGAGCAATTCTGCTCAAACGCTGAGAATTTCGGAAATAGAGCCTAACAAAAACCAGCCGAGAATGAATTTTGACGAGGAGGCCCTTGAAAGCCTTGCCGAATCAATAAGGCAGCACGGCGTGCTTCAGCCCATACTCGTCCGTCCGTATAAGGACGCTTATCAGATAGTCGCAGGAGAACGGCGCTGGCGTGCGTGCAGAATGAACGGCATGACCGAAATACCCGTTTATATCATTGATATGAACGACGCAGAGGTCGCACAGGTGGCGATTATCGAAAATCTTCAGCGTGAGGATTTAAATCCTATCGAAGAAGCTCAGGGCTACAAGGATTTGATTGAACGCTACGGTATGTCGCAGGACGATGTGGCAAAAACCGTGGGAAAAGCCCGTTCTTCCATAACAAACGCCCTTCGTCTGTTATCTCTTGAGGACGATGTCCGTGAGATGCTGATTGACGGAAGCATTACAAGAGGTCACGCAAAGGCTCTGCTTTCAATCGAGGACAGCGACAGGCAAAAAATGCTTGCCAAACAGGCGGCAGAAGGTAATTTAACCGTTCGTGCCATTGAAAGAGCGTCACAGCTTCAGGGAAAAACGCCTCAGCGCAGAAGCGTAAGGCGCATTGACAGCTTTTATACCGAAATGCAGCTTGCTTTGACCGAAGCTCTGGGCAAAAAGGTTAAAATAAACAAAGAGGGCAAAAAGATAACCCTGCAAATCGAATGTGCAACACAGGACGAATTAAAAGACTTAGCAGAGAAATTAACAAAATAGTTCCACGTGGAACATAAGGAGAAATATAAATGTTAGACATTAAATTTTTAAGGGAAAACCCCGATATTGTTAAGAAAAACATAGAAAAAAAATTTCAGACAAGCAAGCTTCCTCTTGTTGACGAGGTAATCGAGCTTGATAAAAAATGCCGTGAAATAAAGCAGGAGGCAGATTACCTCCGTGCAAACAGAAACAAGGTTTCAAAGCAAATCGGCTCATTGATGGCGCAGGGCAAAAAAGAAGAGGCTGAGGAAGCAAAGAAGAATGTAACGGCTTTTTCCGAAAGGCTTGCAGAGCTTGAAAAGCTTGAAGCGGAGTATGAAGAAAAGGTCAGAAACATAATGCTGGTTATCCCCAACATCATCGACCCCAGCGTTCCCATCGGCAAGGATGACAGCGAAAATGTGGAGATTAAAAAATACGGCGAGCCTTTTGTTCCTGATTTTGAAATACCCTATCATACGGACATAATGGAAAAGCTCGGCGGCATTGACCTTGACGCTGCACGCAGAGTTGCGGGAAACGGATTTTACTACCTGATGGGCGATATAGCAAGGCTTCACTCTGCGGTCATCTCCTATGCGAGAGATTTTATGATTGACAGGGGCTTTACCTATTGCGTGCCTCCTTTTATGATTAGAAGCAATGTTGTAACCGGAGTTATGAGCTTTGCGGAAATGGACGCCATGATGTATAAAATAGAGGGCGAGGACCTTTATCTCATCGGCACAAGCGAGCACTCCATGATAGGCAAATACATCGACACGATAGTTCCCGAGGACACTCTGCCGCACACGCTTACAAGCTATTCTCCGTGCTTCAGAAAGGAAAAAGGAGCTCACGGTATAGAGGAAAGGGGCGTCTACAGGATTCATCAGTTTGAAAAGCAGGAAATGATAGTAATCTGCAAGCCCGAGGACTCTATGATTTGGTTTGATAAGCTTTGGAAGAACACGGTTGACCTGTTCAGGAGCATGGATATTCCCGTAAGAACCATTGAATGCTGTTCCGGCGATTTGGCGGACCTCAAGGTTAAATCCTACGATGTTGAGGCTTGGTCTCCCCGTCAGAAAAAGTATTTTGAGGTAGGAAGCTGTTCAAATCTCGGCGACGCGCAGGCAAGACGGCTTAAAATCCGTGTTAACGGCAAGGACGGAAAGTATTTTGCACACACCCTTAACAACACCGTTGTTGCTCCTCCGAGAATGCTTATCGCTTTCCTTGAGAACAATCTCAACGAGGACGGCTCGATCCGCATACCTGAGGTTTTAAGACCTTATATGGGCGGAAAAGAAGTAATTAAATAAGAAAAGCGGATATATTATTTTTCATAAAAATAAAAATCACGGGGCTGATATTTCAGCTCCGTGATTTTCTGTTTCACGATCTTAATTTAAAGCTCCCAAATGTTATTTGCGTATTCCGTTACGGCACGGTCTGCGCTGAAGAGCCCTGCGCCTGCGATATTGTTAAGCGACATTCTGTTGAACGCTTCGGCATCCTTGTAAGCACGGCTTACATCGGCCTGAGCACGCTGATAATCGGCAAAATCGGCAAGCACCATATACGGGTCCTTTGTGCGGAGGTTGTTTGCGACCTCTTCAAAGGTTGCGCCGTTTATACCGTCATACATACGGGAAATTGCGGCGTTGATAACGGGATTGCACTCAAAGTAATTTGCAGG
>JBJESI010000007.1:215-4075 GCA_051882715.1 Oscillospiraceae bacterium | reverse complement strand
GGCAACCGTCTGCATCATAACGGAGGTTGAGTTTGTTACTTCCGCCTTGTCGGTCGTATAGTCTACCTTATTGCCGTCCGCGTCCTTTTTCTCGATTCCGAAAAGCTCGATAAACGCTCCTCTTGTGCCTGAGCCGTCCTCTCTGGAAACGATGGAGATTGCTCCGCTCATCTTATCGGAATTATCGGACACGACGGGTTCCGAATTACGTCCGTCTGTTTCGGAAGATCCCGAATTTGATGCGCCGCCGCAGGCAGCAAGGCTTAAACAAAGCGCTGACGCCGTAATACATGCGAATATTTTTCTTTTCATAATAATTTTCCTTTCGATTTACAATCTGAATTATCGGTAATCAGTTACCGTAACCAATTTAACATTAAAAAGGCGCATAAACTATCCTGCTTTGGTAAAGCCTTTGTTAAATCTATGTAAACCGTCCCTACTATTATGCCGAAAAAGCGCAGATATATGAAAAAACGGGCTTTTGGAAACAAAAAATCCTCAGACAAGCCGCTTGCCTGAGGACTGTTTGACTTTCAGAAAATTATCTTTCCTATGAGCGTATTTGAAATTAAAAAGCCTTCCTTTGTAAGATTAAAACCGTCTTTTCCTATATTAACATAGCATTTCGGGAGCTTCTGAGCGTTTGCAAGAAGTCTTTCGTAGCTTTCTTCTCCGAATTTGCGGGAAAACTCAGCCCTTTTCACTCCCTTTGCAAGCCGCAGGGCGAGCATTGCGTATTCCTCCTCGCCCCCCGGGTTTTCGTCGGTAACATATATCTCTTGAACAGGGGAGGAAATAAACGCTTTCAGGTCGTTTTTCACGGCAAAGCGGCGGTTTTCGATATACGAATGAGCCGACGGCCCTATTCCGAGGTAGTGACCGCTCTCCCAATATTTAAGGTTGTGCTTTGACTCGGAGCCGGGCTTTGCAAAATTTGAAATCTCGTACTGAGCGTATCCCAGCCTTTCAAGCTCTTCGCATACCGAAAGATAAATTTCTGCGGTTTCGTCCTCGTTTGGGCAGAGCCTTTGCATATTTTCGGAATAAAACCTTGTGCCCTCCTCGATTTTCAGCATATATGCGCTGATGTGGTCGACTCCGCTTCGGGAAAGCCCGAGAACGCTTTCAAGAGCGCTTTTTTCCGTCTGATACGGAGTTGCAAGCATCAAATCCGCAGAGATATTTTCAAATCCGCAGCGCCTTGCAAGGGCGATTTGCCCGAGAGCCTCGTCTGCGGTGTGAATTCTTCCCAATGCCGCAAGCTCCTTTGGGGAAAGGCTCTGAACGCCGAAAGAAATTCTGTTAAAGCCGCCCTCCGAAAGCTCGCAAAGCAGGCGGCTGTCTACGGTTTTCGGGTTCGCTTCAAGAGTTATCTCGGCGTTTTCAAGCCCGAAGGCTTCTTTTGCCGCCGAAACAATTTTAACAAGCCGTCCGCCTAAAAGCGACGGCGTCCCTCCGCCGAAATAAAGCGTGTCCGCCTCGAATTTTCCCGCATAAGCCTTAATATTGCGTAAAACCGCCGCAGTGTATGCGGCGGCTGTATCGTCGTTAAAGGGCAGGCTGTAAAAATCGCAGTACGGACATTTTCTTATGCAGAAGGGCACATGAATGTATACGCCGATTTTTTCGCTCATTTTTCCTCCTATTCGTCCAGCTTCAGAACCGCCATAAACGCTTCCTGCGGAACCTCCACGGAGCCGAACTGTCTCATTCGCTTCTTGCCCTCTTTCTGCTTTTCAAGAAGCTTTTTCTTTCTGGTTATATCGCCGCCGTAGCACTTTGCAAGCACGTCCTTGCGGTAAGCCTTTACGGTTTCTCTTGCAATAACCTTTCCTCCTATGGAAGCCTGAATCGGAATTTCAAACATCTGTCTGGGGATATGCTCCTTGAGCTTTTCGGCGATTTTTCTTCCTCTTGCGTACGCCTTGTCGGAATGGACAATAAAGGAAAGCGCGTCGACGATTTCGCCGTTTAAAAGCACATCGAGCTTGACGAGCTTTGAGGGCTCGAAGCCTTTCATTTCGTAATCGAAGGAGGCGTAGCCCCTTGTTCTCGATTTAAGAGCGTCAAAGAAGTCGTAAATTATTTCGTTGAGCGGCAGGTCGTAGGACATATCCACTCTTGTTTTGTCGATATATGTCATTTCGTGGAAGGCCCCCCTGCGCTCTTGGCAAAGCTCCATAATTGCGCCCACGTATTCAGACGGAGCAAGGATGCTTGCCTTGACCACAGGCTCCTCCGCAAGCTGAATATTGGAGGGGTCGGGGTAGTTTGTGGGGTTGTCTATATAAAGCACCTCGCCGTTTGTAAGGGTTATTCTGTAAATAACCGACGGCGCAGTTGTGATAAGGTCGAGATTGTATTCTCTTTCAAGCCTTTCCTGAATGATTTCCATATGCAAAAGTCCCAAAAATCCGCACCTGAAGCCAAAGCCCAAGGCAATGGAGGTTTCCGCCTCAAAGGAAAGGGAAGCGTCGTTTAGCTGAAGCTTTTCGAGAGCGTCACGCAAATCCCCGTATTTTGCGCCGTCAACGGGGTAAATTCCGCAGTAAACCATTGGATTTACCTTGCGGTATCCCGGGAGAGGCTCGCTTGCGGGGTCTGCGGCGTTTGTCACCGTATCGCCCACTCTCGTATCGGCGATATTTTTTATTGAAGCAGCAACGTACCCTACCTCGCCCGCACGGAGCTCTGAGCAGGGAACCATCTCGGTTGCGCCCATATAGCCTACCTCAACCACCTGAAATTCTGCGCCCGTTGCCATCATGCGGATTTTTGTTCCCGCCCTGAGCGTGCCCTCTTTAACACGGATATATACGACAACGCCCTTGTACTGGTCGTAGTAGCTGTCGAAAATAAGCGCCCTTAGCTTTCCGTCGGGATTCCCCTCGGGAGCAGGCACATCGGTCACGATATATTCAAGCACGTCTTCGATGTTAAGCCCGTTTTTTGCGGAGATACAGGGTGCTCTTGAAGCGTCTATTCCGATGATGTTTTCGATTTCCTCCCTAACCTCCTCCGGCCGTGCGGAGGGCAGGTCGATTTTGTTTATAACCGGTAAAACCTCAAGGTCGTGTTCTATGGCAAGATAGGTGTTTGCAAGGGTCTGCGCCTCAATTCCCTGGGAAGCGTCAACGATAAGCACTGCGCCCTCGCAGGCGGCAAGAGAGCGGGAAACCTCGTAGTTAAAGTCCACGTGACCGGGAGTGTCGATGAGGTTAAAGATATACTCTTCGCCGTCATTTGCGGTGTAGGAAAGCCTTACCGCGCGGGCTTTTATGGTAATGCCCCGCTCACGCTCGATATCCATGTTGTCAAGAAGCTGTTCCTCCATGTCACGCAAGGCGACTGCACGGGTTTTTTCGAGAATCCTGTCGGCAAGCGTAGACTTACCGTGGTCTATATGAGCAATTATGCAGAAATTCCTGATGTTTTCCTGATTTGCAGACAAAGCAATCCCTCCGAAATCTAAATCAAACTCAGTATATCAAAAAAACTGCGCTTTTGCAAGAGAATGAATAAAAATGATATTGACAAAAGCTCAGAAATAGTGTATAGTTATTAAGCGACATTAAGAATTGAACATGCTGCTATGGCTCAGTAGGTAGAGCACTTCCTTGGTAAGGAAGAGGTCACCGGTTCGAATCCGGTTAGCAGCTCCAGTCGAGAGCCTCCGATTTTTTCGGAGGCTTCTTCGTGCGAGGAAACAACACCGGCTCAAGTCCGGTTAGCAGCTCCAAAAAAGCGAGCCTCCGATTTTTTTCGGAGGCTTCTTTGTGCGAGGAAACAACACCGGTTCGAATCCGGTTAGCAGCTCCAAAAAAGCGAGCCTCCGATTTTTTTCGGAGGCTTCTTTG
>JBJESI010000007.1:0-115 GCA_051882715.1 Oscillospiraceae bacterium | reverse complement strand
TGCGAGGAAACAACACCGGTTCAAGTCCGGTTAGCAGCTCTAAAAATCCCTCAGACGATATGAACTGCCCCAAATTGTGCGGACAGCACAAAAACCACCTCTTATGGTGTAACTA
>JBJESI010000006.1:2725-4104 GCA_051882715.1 Oscillospiraceae bacterium | reverse complement strand
TATCGGGATTAGCGCTTGTAAGGCGAACATACTTTGCAAGCTGCGCCTTGCAGGGACATTCGATAAAGTCCTGCTCCGAATCCTCCCATGTGAGATTTTTCGGAGTTGAGGGGCTGTTGATAATGTCGATTACATCTCCGACCATTGCGCTTGCCGTGGGAAGCTTTCCCGCGCCCTTGCCGTAGAACACAACATCGCCCGTTGCCGAGCCTCTCACGAGAATTGCGTTAAACACATCGCTTGCGCTTGCAAGCTGACTGCCGTTTTTGATAAATGCGGGGCATACCATAGCAATAACCTTGTCGCCCGACCTTTTGCTCCAGCCGATGAGCTTGATTTTCCCGCCCCAGCTGTCTGCATATTTTACATCCTCGATGGTAATGTCCCTGATACCCTCGGTTTTAACGGAATCGGGATACACATGTTTGCCGTAAGCAAGCGATGAAAGAATACAGATTTTCCTGCACGAATCAAGGCCGTCCACATCCGCAGAGGGGTCTCTTTCCGCATAACCCAGATCCTGCGCCATTTTAAGAGCTACGTCAAAATCCATATTCTCGCCGAACATTTTCGTGAGAATGAAATTTGTGGTTCCGTTTAATATTCCGGCAATTTCCTGAATTTCGTTTGCCGCAAGACAGCGGTAAATCGGTCTGATAAGCGGGACGCCGCCGCCTACGCTTGCTTCAAAAAGGAAGCTTACATTGTTTTCGTCGGCAAGCTTAAGAAGCTCGGCGCCCTTTTGGGCAACAAGCTCCTTGTTGGAGGTAACTGCGCTTTTTCCCGCCTTGAGAGCGGAGCTTATAAATTCAAAGGCAGGATGAAGACCTCCCATGGCCTCGACAACAATGGAAACCTCCCCATCGTTTAGAATATCATCGTAATTTTTCGTAAATTTATCCGCATAAGGACTGTCGGGGAAATCCCTGAGGTCAAGGATATATTTTATATCAAAGTCCTTGCCGAGTTTTTTCTGTATTTTTTCTTTAGCCGCATAGAACACTTCGACGGTTCCTGAGCCTACGACTCCGTAACCGAGAACAGCGATTTTTGACATAGTTACCTCCGAAAATTGCAAAATAATATAACTTAGGCAAGATGTCCCCCGCCGCAAGGCGGCGGATTCCATTTTGTGTTCGGCAAGAGTTACAATCTCCCGCCGACCCTTGCCACGTTAAAAGCAGGGCAAGCCCCTTATTTGAATAGTGTACCACATTTTTGCCTTTATTGCAATAAAAAAAACCTCAAAATTACTTAATTTTTGCAAGATTTTATCGTAAGCATCGGATACTCCTCCAATGCTTAAACAATTCACAATGTGAGCGATTGACTTTAAGCCGATTGTGTTATATATTATATTAGGATATTAGGCGGGAGAC
>JBJESI010000006.1:0-2625 GCA_051882715.1 Oscillospiraceae bacterium | reverse complement strand
GATTGACTTTAAGCCGATTGTGTTATATATTATATTAGGATATTAGGCGGGAGACGGCTTTCCGCCGTAACATGCAATTTAATCTTTAAAAACCGGTTTTCAGGAGAACAAAATGGAGATTAAAAGAATAACAAACCCCGATTGCAGGGAGTTTAAGGAAGCATTTGAGATTTGCGAGGACAGCTTTCCTCTTTCCGAGCGCAGGAAGCTCCCCGAACAGATAAAAGCGTTTGAATGTCCCGATTATCACTTTAATATTCTCAGCGAAAGCGGCGGCGTAAGCGGCTTTATCACATACTGGGAAACCGACGGGTTTATCTATATCGAGCATCTTGCAATAAAAAGAAGTCTGAGGGGGACGGGCGCCGGAAGTACGGCGGTAAATTCCGTAAAGTGCGGCAAAAAGCCCGTAATACTCGAAATCGAGCCTCCTGTTGACGAAATAACAATAAGACGCAGACATTTCTATGAAAGACTCGGATTTACGGAAAATCCGTTTTCGCATTATCAGCTCCCCTACAACCGTGAGGGCGGCGGCTGCGCATTAAAAATCATGACCTATCCCCGCAAAATAACCGACGGAGAATATGAAAAATTTTATGATTACTTCAAAAGCACTGTTATGAAATACAGCGAAAAATAGTTATCGGAGAAGCGCTATGCAAAAAGAAACCTTTTCACATGCAATCGACAATGTCAAATATTTTCTGAAATGGTCTGTGATTTCCCTTATCACAGGCGCTGTCGGAGGAGCGGCAGGCGGACTGTTTTACCTTGCCATAGCGTATGTTACCTCCTTTCGGAAAGCACACGGTTTTATGCTTTACCTTATGCCGATTGCGGGACTCATAATAGTTTTCCTTTACAAAATAACAAAGGAAGAAAAAAACCGAGGAACAAATATGATTTTGGAGTCCATTTCCTCAGATGAGAAAATCACAGTTATTACGGGACCTCTGATTTTCATATCCTCCGTTCTTACCCACCTGGTGGGCGGCTCGGCAGGACGGGAGGGTGCGGCTCTGCAAATAGGCGGAAGCCTCGGAAGCGGTATTTCAAGGCTTTTAAGACTTGACGAAAAGGACGGCAAGGTTGCGGTTATGTGCGGAATGAGCGCGGTTTTTTCCGCTCTGTTCGGTACTCCCGTGGCGGCGGCTGTATTTTCGATAGAGGTAATAAGCATCGGAGTTATGTATTATTCCGCCCTTGTTCCATGCCTGTTTTCCGCTTTTATCGGAATGCAGTTTGCAGGTTTTTTGGGGGTAATGCCCGAAAAGTTTACGATAGTGAACGCACCTGCGCTCAGCGTTAAGGGAATGTTACTTATCATACTGCTGGGTATTCTTTGCTCCGTTGTCAGCGTTATGTTCTGCATGGCTCTTCACGGAGCGGAGAAGCTATACAAAAAATTCATTCCCAACGCATATATACGTATTCTTGCGGCAAGCGCAATTTTCATTCTTCTGACCGTAATAAGCGGAACAAGGCTTTATAACGGCAGCAGTATGGAGCTTATCACGGGGAGCCTTTCGGGAAGCATAGGCTACGGAGCGTTTTTTCTCAAGATAGTTTTCACTGCGGTGTGCCTCGGAGGGGGCTTTAAGGGCGGAGAAATCGTTCCGACTCTCTGTGTAGGTGCGTCTTTTGGCTGCGCCTTCGGAATGCTTGCGGGATTTTCCCCCTCGCTTTGTGCGGCGTGCGGAATGGTCGCTCTGTTTGTGGGAGTTACAAACTGCCCCGTTGCGTCCCTGATGATTGCCCTCGAGCTGTTCGGCGGCACGAATATGAGCTATTTTGCAATAGTAATCGCAGTAACCTTTGCGCTTTCCGGCTACTACGGACTTTATTCAAGCCAGAAATTTGCGTATTCCAAAACAAAAGCCGAATTTATAAACAGAAAATCTCATTGACATTTAATAAAAAAAGATTTATAATACTCTTGTATCCTGACTCCGAAAACGGGCTTTGAGGAGAAAGGTTCGGATTAAATCAAACTTTAAAAATCTGAATTTTTTGCCGCGCCCGTGCATATTCGAGCGCGGCTTTTTGTTTGGGAGGTTTTATGGAAACAAGAATAGCTGTGGTGGGGATTGTGGTGGAAAACCCCGATTCCACCGAAAAGCTCAACGACATTCTTCACGAATACAGAAATTTTATCATAGGGCGGATGGGTATCCCCTATCCGAAAAAGGCCGTGAGCATAATAAGCATCGCCGTTGACGCTCCGCAGGACATAATTTCCGCAATGTCAGGGAAAATCGGTAAGCTTGACGGAATAAGCTCAAAAACAGCCTACTCGTCGGTGAAGTGATGAAAGCGCTCATAGACAAGCTTGCGGCGCAAAACGAACTTTCGGACAAGGAGCTGCTGTTCCTTATCGAAAACCGAGCAGAGGCCGACGCAGAGTATCTTTACAAGAAAGCGAGAGAAGCCTGCGAAAATGTTTTCGGCGACGAGGTTTATCTGCGTGGGTTGATTGAGATTTCAAGCTTCTGCAAAAACGACTGCCTTTACTGCGGAATAAGGAGAAGCAACAAAAACGCTTCCCGTTACAGGCTTACAAAAGAAGAAATTCTCGCCTGCGCCGACGAGGGGTACAACCTCGGATTTCGCACCTTTGTGCTT
>JBJESI010000005.1:0-4125 GCA_051882715.1 Oscillospiraceae bacterium | reverse complement strand
ACTCGCCATAAGGCGAATAAAACTGCCGAGTGTCCCTTAGAACACTCGGCTAATACGGGAGGGCATTTTTGTCTATAATCAAGGCTTTTTTTATATTTAAAATTTCGGTCAAGCATTTTTAAAGGCTTGCAGGGCAGAGTCCCTCATCGCCGACCTCAGTCGGCGAAAGCCTTTTGCCGTAGGGAGCTCCGCATAGGGTGAATTTTAAAATCTTGCGGCGTAAGATTTTAAAAGAGGGGCATGCCCTGCGATAGAGGGCTGCCCCTTATTTGAAACAAAATATGTTTTTCGGCAAGCTGCGCTTCCCGACATTTTTCATCTCGGTAATATCTCAAGCTTTGCAACGTGCCTTGGGAGCTTATATTTATCGCCGTCAAACCAAGGCAGCTTTTTGAGCGTTATAACATAATCGTCTGCAAACGTCCGCCTTAAAAAATCTCTTTCAAGTATATCCTCGTTTAAAACAGGATAACCGTCACTGCCGATAACCTGATTGTGGTTTTCATCGAATTTATATACGAACATTCCCCACCAAGGCAGCCACCAAAGCCATTTTACATTTTCTTTTTTCAAAAGAATCGGGTCGGGAATAAATTTGCATTCCGAAAGCGTTACAGGCTTGTCGCCTATATAACTGAGCATATAATTATATCTCTCGGACTGGGTGGAATGGTCGGTACAGCCCTCGGCGGGAGGATAAATATCATCTCCCGAAATATCAAAGGTTGCGGGGTGAACAAGCATATCCTTATCCTGACCGTTCCAAACCCAAATAAGGTTGTCGAGCCTGTAAAAATTCTCGAGCCGGTCAAACATAATATACCAAAGCTTTTTATATGCTTCCCTTGTTTCGCCGTCCCTTTTGCCCCACCAAAACCAGCTTCCGTTTGACTCGTGAAGCGGACGCCACAAAACGGGAATACCCTCCTTTGAAAAGCGCATGAGAAGCTTTGCGATACAGTCGATATCGTCAATAACAAGTTCATACTCACGTGTGCCGGGAGTAACCGCTTTAACAAGGTCGAAGCTTGAATTTTCGGAATAAAAGCTAAATCCCTTGGAAAAATCGTCGATATCGTTTGGCATATACCAGTGCCAGCACAGGGTGAGTATTCCGCCGCTTTCCTTAGCCCATCTGAGCGCACGCGTCATTTGGTCGTAGTACTCGTGCCTGCCCGTTTCGTCCATAAAGTCAAAGCCCTTTAGAGCGGGCAAATCCCCGGTTTCACGGTAATACACGATATCCTCAAACTCATCGGGATAGAGCATCTGCTGACCGCTTATAATGTGCTTTCCGTAACAGTCGCACAGAAATCTGTATAACTGCACTGTTCTTTCGGAGGAATTTTCCGAAACAGGCCTGTTCCTTGAAAGTTCCTTTTTATCAAGCTCTCTGAAAAGCTTTTCAAAGTCGGTTACATAGCTTTTATAATCCATATCAGTCTTGGTCGTCGTCCTCGTAAATTATATCCTCGTCATAGATTGCTACACCTATGCCGTCGTCAAAATCCTCATCCTCGTAGATGATATCATTATCAGGCTCTTTTGCTCCGTAAACATAGTAATCGTCCTCGGAAACATCATCGTCATCATCCTCGGGAGCAATAAATTCGGTATCGGGAGCGTCCGCGCCGCTTAAATAATATTCGTCGTCGGAAAGATCCTCTTCGTCCTCGTCTTCATCGGACTTTTTGCCCTTGTTCAGCGCTCTGCCTATTACAAGTCCCAAAATTCCCGCCAAAAGGAGTCCGACTGCAATAAGAAGAAGCGATTTTATGTAAAGCGGAATTCCCTGCGAGGTTTTGGCAAGCTCAACGCTTGAAAGGAAATAATCAGAGCAATGGTCAAGCTTAAATGCAACCTTGTTCTTTCCGTTATTGGCGTCCTCAACAACCTTTACGGTTTTCAGAACCTCGCCCTTTGCTGTGGAATTATTGAAATAGTAAAGATAATATGTTCCCACATTCAGGTCGGTATTTATTGCAACGGAAGCTTCAAAGGGCAGCTTTCCGCTGTATGCTATGGAAAACACCTGAAAAGACGCACCTGACGGAATAATACTCTTAATTTTGCTTGAATTTCTTGAATCTGTCGAGATTGTCAAATCAACGTCTTTTTTGGTTTCCGTAATTGTAGAGGCGATTATTTTCCAAGAATAATTGAGTCCGTCGGCAGTCGTGCCGTAAACCATTATGTCCTCTCCGCTTGACTTTGCTTTTTCAAGCTGTTCTGCGGTTACAACGCATGACTCTGTCTTGTCGGAATCGGTATCCTTATCGGAGCCTCCGCCTGTGAGAATATCCTCAGGCGACTGGTCGATAGGTTCTTCTTCCTCAATAACGGTTGTGGATTTCTTGCTTGTGGTTGTAGTTTTTTTCGAGGTGCCGCGTGAGGTTGTAGTGGTATATCTCTTAGTGGTGGTAGTGGTGGCAGTCGTAGTAGTACTTGTTGTTGTCGAAGAGGTTGTGGTATCATCGGAGGTATCCGTTGAGGGGCTCTCCGTATCGGTTTCGCCGCCCGATGTGTCTGTCGCCGTGTCGGTTGAGGTATCAGTAGAAGTATCAGTAGAAGTATCGGCCGAGGTATCGGTATCTGGTGCGGAAGTATCTGTATCAAAAGGATCTTCAAAGTTAATTTCGTTGCCCGAAGATAATGTGCCGCTCTCCTCGGCAAAGGCTGTAAAAGACGAAACCGAAACAACCGCCGCAAGAGCTATAATCAAAGCTTTTAATTTTCTGCTCATAAAATCCTCCAATAATTTCGGTGCGGGAAAATCCCGCCGCTCAAATAAGGGGCTTCCCCTGTTTTTAACGCGGCAAGGTGTGAGACATCTTGCCTAAGTTACGGTTACTAACAGTTTAACACTTTATTGCAGAGCCGTCAAGATTTTTAGAGAAATGAAAAAAATTTTCGCACCGCAAAGCGCAGTGCGAAAACAGCTATTTTTGTTTATACATTTTGAAAAGGTCTGAAATTTTCAGCCTTGTTCCCGTATGAAGAATAATTGAGTGATATATTCTCGCCGCAAAAAGGAAAATAATCACGGTTGAAGCCGCAAGAATTGCCAGCGACAGAGCCGCCATACCCATTCCCACTTCTCCCATAAGGATTGCCGACGGGAGATAGAAGGGCGAAGAAATAGGAAGCAAAAGTGCAATGTTTGTAAGCGTTTCGCTGCCGATTGAGGGCGCCATATATGCAAGATAAAAACCGATTACCACAAGAATATTAACAGGCGTCAGCGCCATTTGAAGGTCCTCGGAGCTGCTTACGGTAGCACCTGCTATTGCGTTTATTTCCGCATAGAAAATATAACCGATAACAAACACGACGATTACCGCCGCAACGGAAACGGGATTTATTCCGTTTATAAGCACCGACAGGTCCAATTTGCTGTAATTTTCGGCGATGCCTCCTGCAATTTTATCGCTCAAAAGATATGCAACTGTTCCCGAACCCGCCACAAGAGCAAACTGCGCGAAGGCGAGAATTCCCATGCCCAAAAGCTTTCCGAGCATTACGGCGTTTGGTCTTACCGAGGTCAGCAAAAGCTCCATAACTCTTGAAGATTTTTCGGTTACAACCGAGGTAGCAACCCAATATCCGTACATATAAATAAGCAGGAACATTATTATTCCGATGAACATCGGGACATACATTTTTATAATCATTTCTTCAAAGCTTTCAACCTCTTCATCCGCATAAACGGACTCCGCAGAGATTTCCGAGGTAACAGAAGCTATCTTTTCGGCAGGAACGCCTGCCTCTGTCAGCCTGAGGGTGTCAAGCAGAGAAGCCGTGTAGTATAAAACAAGGTCGCTGTCATCTGAATTATCGCCGTTTGCGGGCATTACCGACAGCAGAGAATAACCTCCGTCCTCCGATTCCGTAAGCTTCAGCAGAATTTCGTTTTTATCGGAGGTTTTAAATTCATCCGTAACCGCATTTGCATCCGATACCGTCACAACGGACGTGTTGGGGAGCTGTACTGACAAAACCTCCGTCACGCCTGCGCCTATATCGGTTTCGTTATAGAAATATACCTTATCCAACGTCACCTCGGCAAGCGACTGAGGTGCGTCAACCTCTGACCTTGAGATTACCGCAGGAACAATGTTTACTGCC
>JBJESI010000004.1:0-4152 GCA_051882715.1 Oscillospiraceae bacterium | reverse complement strand
AGGAGCTTAAAACTCCGTTTGTCGTAAATCAGCCGTCATATTCCATGCTTAACCGCTGGATTGAGGACTGCGGACTTGATGATTACGCAAAGCGTGAGGGAATAGGAATAGCTGTTTATTCGCCGCTTTATCAGGGCTTTCTTACGGATAAATATCTCGGCGGTATATCCGACGCTCCCAATGCGGGAAGAGGTAAATCTTATCTTATTGAGCAGCTTACACCGCAGATGATAGCAAAGCTTAATAAGCTTAACGGCGTAGCCAAGGAAAGAGGTCAAAAGCTTTCGCAAATGGCTCTTTCGTGGATTTTGAGGAATGGAAAAATAACAACTGTTTTAATGGGAGCAAGCACTCCCGAGCAGATTGCCGAAAATGTGCAGGCAGTTTCTAAAACCAAGTTTTCCGATGAAGAAACAGAGCTTATCGAAGCAATACTTGCGGAATAGTATTCAAAATAGGCGGTTGGAGTTTGGCTCCCTAAGCCTTAAGCAAAAATCCCATGCAGTGATACCGCATGGGATTGATTTTTTATGAATAAAACTTGAATTTTTATATTTTATACATTAAATCTGAAAAGAACAACATCTCCGTCGTTCATTACATATTCCTTGCCTTCAAGCCGCACAAGTCCTTTTTCCTTTGCCGCCGCAAGGCTTCCGCAGGCTACAAGGTCGTCAAAGCTTACTACCTCCGCTCTGATGAAGCCTTTTTCAAAGTCGGAATGAATTTTTCCTGCCGCCTGGGGCGCCTTTGTGCCTTTTGTAATTGTCCACGCACGGACCTCGGGCTGACCTGCGGTAAGGTAGGAAATTAGTCCGAGAAGAGCGTAGCCCTCTCTGATAATTCTGTCAAGTCCCGATTCCTCAAGCCCAAGCTCTGAAAGAAAGATTTTCTTTTCATCTTCGGACATATCCGCTACATCCGCTTCAATCTGAGCGCAGATAGGCAGTACCGCCGAATTTTCCGACTTTGCAAACTCGCATACGTCGGTGTAGTTTTTGTTGTTGTTAATATCTCCCGCAAAGTCGCTTTCCGAAAGGTTAGCCGCATAGATAACGGGCTTGTTTGATAGAAGCGGGATAGTTTTTACGATTTCGTTTTCATCCTCGGTATACTGATAGCTTCTTGCGGATTTTCCCGATTCAAGATGAGCGTAAAGGCTTTCCAAAAATTCAAGCTCACGCTGATATTTTTTATCCTGTCTGGCAAGCTTTTTGGTTTTGTCAATGCGCCTTTCGAGGATTTCAAGGTCGGACAGAATCAGTTCAAGGTTTATCGTATCAATATCACGAACAGCATTGATGCTTCCGTCCACATGGACGATATCCTCGCTTTCAAAGCAGCGCACCACATGAACGATAGCGTCGACCTCACGGATATTTGCAAGGAACTTATTGCCGAGCCCCTCGCCCTTTGAAGCGCCCTTAACAAGGCCTGCAATATCAACAAATTCAAGTGTTGCCGGAGTAAATTTCACGGGATTATACATTTCTCTCAGGACATCAAGACGCTTGTCCGGAACAGAAACAATTCCGACATTAGGCTCTATTGTGCAGAAAGGGTAATTTGCGGATTCTGCGCCTGCATTGGTAAGAGCGTTAAAAAGGGTACTTTTTCCCACATTCGGGAGTCCCACCATACCGAGTTTCATATAAAAACACCTCTAAAAATATCATTCACAGTGAGCTTACAGACGATATTTTTCCTTATAAGAAAGATATTCCGCCTCAAAATCTCCCGTGCTGTTTTCCGATTTAATTTCGTTAAGATACTGATGCGTTTTAAATGCATTTTTATCCACCTCAATCATAGCAACGGCAATGTTTGAGCAGTGGTCGGAAACCCTTTCAAAATTGGTTGTAATATCCGAGAGTATAAAACCAAGCTCAAGAGTGCATTTGCCCGATTGAAGCCTGTTAATGTGCCGCACCTTGATTTCGTCTGTAAGGTTGTCAATAACCTGCTCAAGAGGTTCAACCTTGCGGGCGAGCTCTACGTTGTTTTGAGTAAAGGCGTCGATTGTGATTGTTAAGATTTCTGCGATTGCCCTGGTAAGGACAGTTAGCTCGCTTTTTGCCTCGTCGGAGAAGGATACCTTTTTGGTGTGGATTTCTTCGGCAAGATTTTTAATGTTCAGAGCGTGATCGCCGAGCCGTTCAAAATCCCCGATTGTATGGAGAAGCTTGGAAACCTGCTTGCTGTCCTCGTCGGATATTTCCTTGCTTGAAAGCTTGACAAGTGACGTTCCGAGCTTATCCTCGTACCAGTCCAGCTTGTCCTCCGTTTCGGTAATAATATCGGCTTGCTTCTGATTGAAATGGGACAGAAGCTGAATTGAAGAGAAAATCATATCTCTTGAGATTGTAGCCATTTCCGATGTCTTGTTGTAGCATTCGGAGATAGCGAAGGACGGAGTAGCAAGAAGTCGTGAATCAATGAAGCTTACATGCTGCTTGTCGCCTGTTTCCTTGATAATAAGGTAAGCGATTTTTTCGAGCTGTTTAGTGAAAGGCAAAAGCACAGCAGTTGTAAATACATTAAAGATTGTATGGCAGATAGCAATCCAAAGGGGATTTATAGCCATATCAACGAATGTAAAATTAAATATCGCATTAGCAATGTAAAAACCGGAAAGAGAAATCACGGTACCTAAAATATTGAAAGAAATATGTACCACCGAAACGCGCTTGGCGTTTTTGTTAACGCCGAAGCTTGAGATAATAGCTGTAACGCAGGTACCGATGTTTTGTCCCATAATAATAGGTATAGCCATACCGAAGGTAATTCCTCCCGTAAGGGAAAGAGCCTGCAGGATGCCGACCGATGCGGCAGAGCTTTGTATAACGCCCGTTACAACTGCACCGACGATAACGCCTAAAATAGGATTATTGAAGGCTGTAAGAATGTCGGCAAACTGCGGCATATCGCGCAGAGGGCTGACAGAGTCGCTCATGAGAGTCATACCGTACATGAGTACCGCAAAGCCTACGAATATATTGCCCAGGTCTTTTTTTCTTTGCTTTTTCGAGCCCATAATAAAGAAGATACCGACAATAGCCATAATTGCGGAAAAATTTTCGGGCTTAAGCATACTGAGAAAAATATTGTCGCCCTCAATTCCCGCAAGTGCAAGAAGCCAAGTGGTAAGGGTAGTTCCGATATTAGAGCCCATAATTACGCCGATGGTTTGTCCAAGCTCCATAATTCCGGAGTTTACAAGACCCACGAGCATAACGGTCATTGCAGAGGAGGACTGAATTGCGATAGTAATTCCCGCACCCAGCAGAAGGCTTTTAAACGGATTTGAAGTCATCTTCTTGAGAGTGCGTTCAAGCCTGCCGCCCGCAAGCTTTTCAAGGCCTGCCGACATTACATGCATACCGTACAGAAAAAACGCAAGACCGCATACGAGCGACAAGACTGACAATATACTCATATTTAGGAATCTCCTTATTGATTTTTGAAGATAATATGACGGGGCAAACCCCTTATTGCATACAAACACTGTAATTATATCATATATCGTGAATTAAGTCAATCCGTCAACGCAAAACCTACATTATGTCGAAAAAACATCAGCGCTTTTTAAGATTTTTCTGTGCAGGATTATCAATCAGCTCGCCTGTGTAGGAAAATCTCGAGCCGTGGCAAGGGCAGTCCCAGGACAATTCATCCGGATTCCATTCAAGCTGGCAGCCAAGATGTGGACATTTCGGTATTACCGTGTAAATAACGCCGCTTCCGTCCTTATATACACCGAATTTCTTTCCGCCTAAGCTGACTATTCCTCCGTGCTCCGGGAGGAGATTTTCAAGCTTAGAGCAAGCAAAAGGAACAGCGCCCTTTGCAAGCCCGCAAACGGAATGAGCCGCCTCCTTTACAAAGGAACGGGCAGAGCACATATTAAGCCTTGCGGGGGAGAAAATATTTTCATACCGGCTTTCTCCCTTGCAGATAATGTCGCTGATTATCTGCGCCGCCGCCATTGAAGATGTCATGCCCCATTTTCCGAAGCCCGTTGCAACAAAATGATTCGGGGCGGATTTTGAAAGCCTGCCGATGTAGGGGATTTTGTCAAGGGTAATGCAGTCCTGGGCAGACCATCTTGCTTCTTCCTCGGATAAAGGGTAATATTTTTTTGCATAACCGCTT
>JBJESI010000003.1:0-4159 GCA_051882715.1 Oscillospiraceae bacterium | reverse complement strand
ACTGAAAGACTGAAATGGAACCCGCCGCCTTAGAGGCGGGGGACATCTTACGGCTCTATTATATTACTAATTACCTGTAAAGTCAAGAAAATTCGCAATATATTTATCTGTATTTTTGAACCTCCAGCAGTTCCTCTGCCCTCTTTACTTCTTCGGATGACGGAGTCCTTGTTTCTTTTAGGGAATAGTCAAGTCCAAGCTTTTCCCATTTGAAAAGTCCGAGAGTGTGATACGGAAGAATTTCCACACGCCTTACGGTTTTAAGCTCTGAAATGAAGCTGTTGAGTCTAATCAGATCTTCTTCATCATCTGTCAGTCCCGGAACAAGCACATGCCTTATCCACATATCGCACCCGTTGTCGGAAAGCCATCTTGCCATAGCAAGAGTGTTTTTGTTGCTTTTTCCGGTTAAGGCGATGTGTTTATTTTCATCAAATTCCTTTAAATCCAGAATTACAAGGTCTGTTACTTCCATCAAAGCTTTGAATCTGTCAAGCCACTCGGAGCTTTCGATAAAAGGCTGGCCGGAGGTATCAAGCGCCGTGTGGACGCCTTTATTCTTTGCAAGCCCAAAGAGCTCTGTTACAAATTCAAGCTGAAGCAAGGGCTCGCCTCCGCTTACGGTTATTCCGCCGTTATTACCCCAGTAATTTCTGTATCGGTACGCTTTATTGAAAAGCTCGGCGGGAGTATATTCCGTTCCGCCGTTTCCCCATGTTTCGGGATTATGACAGTACCTGCACCTCATAGAACAGCCCTGCATAAAAATTACGAAACGAACGCCGGGCCCGTCCACTGAGCCGAAGCTTTCAAGCGAGTGGACATATCCCGTTATGCTTTTATTACTCATAGTTCTACATTGCTGCGTGGCAGGTTCTTGCGATTACATCCATTTGCTGTTCACGGGTAAGGTCAATGAATTTAACGGCATAGCCTGATACACGGATTGTAAAGTTTGCGTATTCTTCCTTTTCGGGATGCTCCATTGCGTCGATGAGCTTTTCCTTGCCGAAAACATTTACATTGAGATGATGGGCTCCTTGGTCAAAATAGCCGTCCATAACCTGAACAAGGTTGTTTATTCTTTCTTCATCATTGTGTCCGAGTGCGTCGGGATTGATTGTCTGTGTGTTTGAAATACCGTCCAGCGCCCACTCATAAGGGAGCTTAGCAACAGAGTTAAGCGAAGCAAGCAAGCCGTTTTTCTCTGCCCCGTAGCTGGGGTTTGCACCCGGTGCCAAAGGCTCGCCCGCTTTTCTTCCGTCGGGCATAGAGCCTGTTGCTTTTCCATATACAACATTTGAGGTTATGGTAAGAATTGAAGTAGTAGGCTCGGAATCACGGTATGTGTGGTGCTTCTTTATTTTTTCAAGGAAGGTTTTAAGAAGCCAAACCGCTATATCGTCCGCTCTGTCGTCATCGTTTCCGTAGCGCGGGAAATCGCCCTCGGTAATATAATCCACAACAATGCCTGTTTCATCTCTTACGGTTTTAACCTTTGCGTACTTAATAGCGCTGAGAGAATCTACAACATGTGAAAATCCTGCTATTCCCGTAGCGAAGGTCCTTCTGACATTAGTATCAATAAGCGCCATTTCGGCAGCCTCGTAATAATACTTGTCATGCATATACTGAATAAGATTAAGAGTGTTAACATAAAGACCTGCAAGCCAGTCCATCATAGCGTCATATTTTTCAATAACCTCATCATAATCAAGGTATTCGGAGGTTATAGGTCTGTAAGCAGGGCCGACCTGTTCACGCGTCTTAACATCTACGCCGCCGTTTACAGCGTAAAGCAAGCATTTTGCAAGATTTGCTCTTGCGCCGAAAAACTGCATTTCCTTACCTGTCTGTGTTGCGGAAACACAGCAGCAAATGGAGTAATCATCGCCCCATATGGGTTTCATGACATCATCATTCTCGTACTGAACTGAGCTTGTCTTAATGGAAATCATTGAAGCGTATTTTTTAAACTCTTCGGGAAGAGCCGAAGAATAAAGCACCGTAAGATTAGGCTCGGGTGAAGGGCCCATGTTTTCAAGGGTATGAAGAAATCTGAAATCTGTCTTTGTTACCATTGAGCGGCCGTCAACGCCGATTCCTGCAACCTCAAGCGTCGCCCAAACGGGATCACCCGAGAAAAGCTGATTGTAGGAAGGCACTCTTGCGAATTTAACCATGCGAAATTTCATTACAAGATGGTCTATAAGCTCCTGCGCTTCACTCTCCGTAAGAGTTCCCCTTTCGATATCTCTTTGGATATAAATATCAAGGAAGGTTGAAATACGTCCGACGCTCATTGCGGCGCCGTTTTGAGTTTTAATTGCCGCAAGATATCCGAAATACAGCCACTGTACTGCTTCTTTTGCGTCGGAAGCAGGCTCGGAAATATCAAATCCGTAGCTTGCTGCCATTTCTTTCATCTCTTTAAGCGCTTTGATTTGGCGTGCAATTTCTTCACGAAGCCTGATTACCTCGTCGGTCATTGTTCCGTCACCGCAGTTTGCAAGATCGTTTTTCTTCTCTTCTATAAGAAAATCTATTCCGTAAAGAGCGACCCTGCGGTAATCTCCTACAATTCTTCCCCTTCCGTAGGTATCGGGAAGTCCTGTTATGATTTTATTGTGGCGGGCTTTCTTCATTTCAGGCGTGTATGCGTCGAAAACGCCTTCGTTATGTGTACGGCAATACTTCGTAAATATCTTATGAAGCTCAGGATCGGATTCATATCCGTTTGTTTCGCATGCCTGCTCAGCCATTTTTATGCCGCCGAAAGGCAAAAAGGCTCTTTTTAAGGGCTTGTCCGTCTGCAAGCCTACGACCTTTTCAAGCTCCTTATATTCCTCGCTTATATATCCGGGGTTATGCGATGTTAGCGTAGATACAATATGAGTATCCATATCAAGAACACCGCCGTTTGCACGTTCTTCTTTCTGAAGCTGCTGCAAAATTTCCCAAAGCTTGTTGGTTGCCTCGGTGGGTTCTGCAAGGAAAGAGGAATCGCCGTCATACTGTTTATAATTCTTTTGGATAAAATCACGGACATTGATTTCTTCTTTCCAAATACGGCCTTCAAAGCCATCCCACTGTTTGAAATTTATCATTGTATATCTCCTCTCGGTTTGTGCTGTAAATCCATGCTGATAAATCCATTGTCAATAATTATTTTACTATTTGTCGAATTAAAAAGCAATATTGATAGACAAAACGAGATATAGAATATGTAGGGCTAATTTGAAGAATTATTAGTGAATATGACTAAATATCGTATGCGCAGCACAATCCAAGCGGCTTATATTGTGTTTTATGGAAGTAAAAATTACTATTTATGGAGTATCGGGCTTATCTTTTTGTAGAGCAATAAGGTAATTACGGAAGACACTGCGCCCTTTAAAATATTAAACGGAGCGGTAGCAAACAGTACAAGGGTTTTCACATCCGTAATTGCGGAATTGAGCTTTGTTCCCATCTCAACAAAAGCTTCAATAGGCATTTTGTAAAAGTACGAATACATCGGTAAAAGCACATACAAATTCATAAGACTTCCTGCAACCGTTAAAATTATTGTTCCTGAAACCATTCCGATAACGGCGGATTTTTTGCTCTTTTTCACACGGTAAATTATCGTTGCAGGCAAAACAAAAAAGCATCCCACAACAAAATTTGCAAGCTCGCCCACATAAGCGGTCGTTGAACCGTTTATCAGCGTGTTTATAGCTATTTTCAAGAATTCGATGATTACAGCCGATACGGACCCTAAAGCAAATCCGCCGATAAGAACAACAACCTCGCTTAAATCCAGCTCATAAAAGCTCGGTGCAAACCACAAAGGTATCTCAAAAAGCATAACAATCGCCGCTATGGCGGATAAAATAGCTATTGTGCATAGTTTTCTTAATTTCATTTAAATCATTTCCTTTCAAAAATATATCCCCGAGATACATAATATCTCGGGGATGCACGTATGCACATAAGCATCTGTTTCTTTCATCCGGACTATACCGTCGGTTCTGGAATTTCACCAGATCAGCTTTCGCTCGTGGACTATACCACCGGTGGAGAATTGCACTCCGCCCTGAAACATTATAGTATCTTATTAGGTTGTTTTACTAAAAATCAGTCGTGATCGCAGCCGCAGTCGCAGTCTGAATCGCAG
>JBJESI010000002.1:0-4163 GCA_051882715.1 Oscillospiraceae bacterium | reverse complement strand
GATTTCAAGAAGGGTATTATCTTTGATTCTGCGTTCAAACTCCTCCTTGGTAACGGGCTCTTTAAAACCGTAAAGCAGGGAAGCACCCTCCTCGCAGTCAACTATGTACCACATTTCCGTTTTGCCGTACTCGCCCTCAACCCGCATAGCGTAGTCGTTGTCGGGATGTACCTGAACGGAAAGGTTATCCTTAGCGTCAATAAGCTTTATCAAAACGGGAAAATTCTCGAATTTATCGCAGTCCGTGCCGAGAACGCCCTTGCCGTTTTTATCAATATACTCCTGAAGAGTAAGACCTGCAAATTCACCGTTTGCGATGACGGAATGGCCGTCCTTGTGACAGGAAAGCTCCCAGCTTTCCGCAACCTTATCATAGTCGCACTTCTTTCCGAAGTCTGTAACGAGCTTTCTTCCGCCCCAAAGATAGTCTGTAAAATGGGGATTTAACTTTAACGGTTCCATAAAAAATACTCCTTTAATTAAAAATGTAAAAATAACGCTTTGTTTTTTAATAAAAGTTTGCTATAATATATATAATAAATCAAAAAGCGAGGTTTGTCTATATGTTTTTTAATCGAAAGCTGAAAATTTTTTTATCGATTATACTGACATTGACTGTTTTTTCGTCATCGGGAGCCGCATTTGCTACATATGAAACCGACGCCGAGGTAACCAGCGAGGCGGTATACATGGTGTATATGGGCGAAAACGGCGATATACCGATATATTCAAAGAACGAGCAGAAAAAGATGTACCCCGCTTCGCTTACAAAGATAATGACTGCGATTGTGCTTTTGGAAAACGAGCCGGACCTTTCAAAAACGGTCACGGTAGATTCAAGCGTGTTTTCTGATTTTTACGATGAAAACGGGTATTATCAATACCCTTCCACTGCCGATTTTCAGGCGGGAGAGGTAGTTGAATTAAATGACCTTTTGTACGGAATGATGCTCCAGTCGGCGTGCGAGGCGGCAAACATAATCGCCTATGACGTGGGAAATACAAAGATTTCGGAATTTGTGGAGATGATGAACGAGACCGCAAAGCGTATAGGAGCAAAAAACACACATTTTACAAATCCGCACGGACTTTTCAATTCCGACCAATACACAACCGCCTACGATATGTACCTCATTACAAAATATGCGATGAATTTTGAAAAATTCAAGGAGGTTGCCACGACTCCGACCTATGAGCTTAAGGCGACAAATATTCACTCTGAGCCGAGGACGGTAACTCACACAAACTATATGATGAGCAAATACCTCGGCGGAACGGAATACTACTATCCCTACGCCAGCGGAATCAAAACGGGAACGCTTGACGAAGCGGGAAGATGCCTTGTTTCCACCGCTTCAAAGGACGGCTATAACTATTTGATAGTTTCCATGGGAGCGCCGCTTACGGACGAGAACGGAGAAAAGTATTTTTACAATTTCTCCGACCATATCGGACTTTACGAGTGGGCGTTCAAGAAATTTACACTTACAAAGCTTGTGAGCGCAAATGAGGATATAATGGAATTCCCCGTTGGTATTTCCGCAGGAAAGGATTATGTAATTGCAGACGCCGAAACGGATTATATAACTCTTTTGCCTTATGATTTTGACAGGTCGCAGATGACCGTTGAATTACCGGAGGCAAAGAAAATCAACGCTCCCGTTGAAAAGGGAGAGGTCCTCGGGGAAATGAAAATCAGCGTGGACGGCGAGTATATTACCTCTGTAAATCTTGTTGCAAGCCAGCAGGTGAAGCGTTCGACGGTAAAATACATTCTTTGGATTTGCAAGGAGGTACTCACCTCAAAATTTATGATTGCGGTTTATATAATACTTGTTATTCTTATCATCGCTTATATCATGTTATTTAACAAAACCAACAAGAAAAAGAAAAAACTTCGCAGCAGAAGGCAGGCAAATAAATAATTTATAAAGTTAAAAGTTCTCTGAAATTCGGAGAACTTTTAATTTTGCTTGCAATAGCGTCGAAAGTGTGTTAAAATAACATAAATTAAAGTTAACATGAGAGAGTGTGTGCAAATGAGGATTTTGGGCATCGACCCCGGGTATGCCATAACGGGATACGGCTGTGTGGATTATAACGGCTATAAGTTCACGCCTGTCCGCGTGGGAGCGATAACTACAAAGGCGCACACGGATTTTTCATCGAGACTTCTTACAATTTACAATGATTTAAACGAGCTTATCACGCTCCTGTCCCCGCAGGAAATTGCCATCGAACGCCTGTACTTTACAACAAACCAAAAAACGGCTATTGATGTTGCACAGGCGAGGGGCGTTGTGGTGCTTTGCGCCACCCAGCACGGGATACCTGTTTACGAATACACTCCGCTTCAGGTAAAGCAGTCGGTAGTCGGCTACGGTAAGGCGGAAAAGAAGCAGGTTATGGAGATGACAAAAAATATACTGAATTTAAAGGAAACGGCAAAGCCCGACGATGCTGCTGACGCACTTGCTATTGCAATTTGTCACGGTCACAGCAGGTCGGTCTGCGCTTACGGAGATAAGAAATGATTTACAGTATCAGCGGCGAGCTAACTTATGCCGGAAACTCCCTTGCGGTTGTTGAAACGGGCGGAGTCGGATATGCGTGCAAAACAACAATGAATACTCTCAGCAAAATCGGAGCGCCGGGAAGTAAAGTTCGGCTTTATACATACCTTCATGTTCGTGAAGACGCAGTTGAACTATTCGGATTTTCCTCCCTTGCCGAAAAGGAGTGTTTTTTGCTATTGATTTCCGTTTCGGGTGTGGGTCCAAAGGCGGCACTTTCGATTTTGTCGGACATAACTCCAGAAGGCTTTGCTCTTTGCGTCGCCACGGAGGATTATAAAACCCTGACTAAATCTCAGGGGATAGGAGCAAAAACAGCACAGAGAATCGTGCTTGAGCTGAAAGATAAAATTGCTAAGGAAAGCATTGAAATCCCCGCAGGAAGCGATGTTAGAGTAAACGCTCCTAAGGGCAGCAACGCTTCTGAGGCGGTGAATGCACTGATGGTGCTTGGCTACTCCAAGGCGGACGCTGCAAAGGCTGTGTCTGATTTGCCTTCGGACAGTCCCGTTGAAGAAATGATTAAGCACGGACTTCGTGCACTTGCAGGCAACAGATAGAGAGGAAAATAAATGTTAGAAGATTCTGATTTTGATTTTGCGGGCAGACTTGTTGAACCGCAGTATACAAGCGACGATACGGAGGTTGAGCTTTCGCTCAGACCTAAAAATCTTTCCGAATACATAGGACAGGAGAAGGTAAAGGAAAATCTCAGGATTTTCATTGAAGCGGCAAAGCGCAGGGGCGAGCCTCTTGACCACGCCTTGCTTTACGGCCCTCCCGGACTCGGAAAGACAACTCTTGCCAACATTATTGCCAACGAGATGGGCGTAAATATAAGAATAACGTCAGGCCCTGCAATAGAAAAGCCGGGCGATTTAGCGGCGCTTCTCACAAATCTTTCAGAGGGAGATGTGCTTTTTATTGACGAAATCCACCGTCTTTCACGGGCGGTAGAGGAAATACTTTATCCTGCGCTTGAGGACAATGCGCTGGACATTATAATCGGAAAGGGACCTGCCGCAAGGTCGATAAGAATAGACCTGCAAAAGTTTACTCTTATTGGTGCGACGACCAGAGCGGGACAGCTTACCTCTCCGCTCCGAGACAGATTCGGAGTAATGTTCAGACTTGAGCTTTACAGTGAGGAAGAGCTTTGCGACATAATCATGAGGTCATCTGTTATACTCGCAATAGCCTGCGAAAAGGACGGAGCAAAGGAGATTGCCAGACGTTCAAGAGGAACCCCCCGTATCGCAAACAGGCTTTTAAAGCGGGTGCGTGATTTTGCCGAGGTTATCGGCGACGGACGAATAACTTATGACATCGCTCATACTGCGCTCAGCCGTCTGGAAATCGACGAGCTGGGACTCGACAGCCTTGACAAGCGTATGCTGACAATGATAATCAAGGGCTACGGGGGAGGACCTGTGGGGCTTGAAACCCTTGCTTCTGCAATCGGAGAGGAAGCTGTGACCCTTGAGGATGTTTGCGAGCCGTATCTTATGCAGCTCGGTTTTCTTTCGAGAACGCCGAGGGGAAGGTGCGCTACAGCTCTTGCTTACCGTCATCTGGGGCTTGAGCAGGAAG
>JBJESI010000001.1:0-4208 GCA_051882715.1 Oscillospiraceae bacterium | reverse complement strand
GGCGGTTGGTGTGAGGTTGTTCATATTTTGTTCTCCTTCTAAAAAAAGTCGCTTGTGCGCTGGCGACTCTAAGACAGCAGCGCACCGTATTTATTTAAAAAAGGTGGTGAGGTGATTGCCGAATGAAGAAAATTTAATTCCGATACAAGCATTAAGCAAAGAGGAAGCAAAGAAACGAGGCTCAGCCGGCGGCAAAGCCTCCGTTGCTTCAAGGCGCCGTAAAAAGACTATGAAGCAGGTTATGGAATTCCTGCTTGAACAGCCTGCAAATACTGTGGCAGATTACAATTTTCTTGTCGAACAGGGTTTGAATTTGAACGAGCTTGACGAGGATTTTGTGAATAATATGCTTGTTGTCAATGCGGCATTGCTCAAGGCCGCCAAGGAAGGCGATGTTTCCGCCATAAAGGAACTTCGTTCCGTTATTCAGGATGACGCATATCTTAAACAGAAAATCAAGTACGAAAATGCGAAGATTGACATTGAAAGAGCAAAATCGCAACCGCCTCAAGTAAAATCAAAAGAATATAGCGGAATACCGGCATCACTTATTGCACCGACCTTTGCGCCGGTGCTTTTTGACATCAAAGATTCGGTCCATTCCGAATATGTTTTTCCGGGCGGCAGAGGTTCTACGAAATCATCGTTTGCAGGATTGAATGTAATTGATATCCTAATGGAACACGATGACATGCACGCCTGCGTGCTGCGTAACATTGGCAACACGCTTAAGGACAGTGTTTATTCTCAAATTCTTTGGGCAATATCCGCTTTGGGGCTTGACGACGAATTTGCTTACACCAAATCTCCCCTTGAAATAACGAGAATAACGACAGGTCAAAAGATATATTTCAGGGGTGCTGACGATCCTAACAAAATCAAATCAATCAAACCGCCGTTCGGATATATTGGCGTGGTGTGGTTTGAAGAACTTGACCAGTTTGCAGGCGAAGAAGCCGTGCGAAAGATAGAACAGTCCGTCATCAGAGGCGGAGATATTGCGTATAAATTTAAAACATTTAACCCTCCGAAGTCCGCAAATAACTGGGCTAATAAATATATCAAAATACCTCGTGAAGATAGGCTTGTCGTTGAAAGCAATTATTTGAATGTTCCGAAGAAATGGCTCGGAAAAACTTTTCTTGATGATGCGGAATTTCTTAAGGAAACAAACCCGACAGCCTACGAAAACGAATATCTCGGCATAGCAAACGGCACCGGCGGAAATGTTTTTGACAACGTTATTGCGAGGGAAATTACGGATGAAGAGATATCGCATTTCGACCGTGTTTATAACGGCATTGACTGGGGCTGGTATCCCGATTTGTTCGCTTTCGTCCGTGTGCATTATGAGCCGTCACAGCACACGCTGTATATATGGCAGGAATACACCTGCAACAAGAAATCCAATCGCCAAACTGCAGACAAGCTGATTGAAATGGGGATAACGGGTAATGACATCATAACCTGCGACTCCGCCGAAAACAAATCAGTGGGAGATTATAAAGCCTACGGGCTTCTCGCACGCAGCGCGATAAAAGGGCCCGGAAGCAGAGAGTATTCATACAAATGGCTGCAGAGCTTAAAGGAAATCGTCATCGACAATAGCCGTTGTCCTGAAGCTTGCGAGGAATTTTTTAATTACGAATACGAACGGGACAAAGAGGGCAATGTTATTTCGGGGTATCCTGACGGAAACGACCATGTAATTGATGCCGTCAGATATGCAACGGAACGGCTGTGGAGGAAAAAAGGTGTTTAATTTTATAGAAACGGTAAAGAGGGTGATAAGGCAAATGTTTCGGAAAAATGATATAAAGCGGGCGATAGGCGCAGAGTCTGCGATTACCGATGAAATGCTGAAAAAAATTTCGCAATGGCTTGAAATGTACCGGGGCAATGCGCCTTGGACGAACGATGAATATGTAAAATCTCTTCGCCTGGAGCAGGGGATTTGCCGTGAGTTTGCGGACGTTGTTCTGTCTGAGCTTGAAATCAGCATAACAAACGACAAGCTCAACGAGGTTGTGTCAAAGCATATAGCGGCATTGAATGAAAATATGCAGTCGGGACTTGCTCTCGGCTCTTTTTGTTTAAAACCTTTGGGTGACGATAAGGCGGAGTTTGTAACTGCTGATAAATTCATTCCGCTTAAATTCGACGATGACGGGAATCTCACAGGCGTTGTATTTGTCAGCACAAGGCAAGTTAAATCCGACAGCTTTTACAGGCGTTTTGAATTACATGAACTGACCGGCAACGGACTGAGGATAAAAAACATGGCATTTCATTCTTCATCGGCAAACGAAATAGGAGCTCCCTGCGAGCTTGCGGAGGTTGACGAGTGGGCAGAGCTTATCCCCGAGGTTATATATCCCGTTGACAGGGTAGATTTCGGATATTACCGCAATCCTATAAAAAACGAGATTGACGGTTCGTTCTGCGGGGTTTCGATTTATGAAAGCGCACAAGAGATTATCGAAAAGGCTGATATTCAATTCAGCCGCCTTGACTGGGAATTTGAAAGCGGAGAAAGAGTGATCAATGTTGATATAACCGCTTTGCAGGAAGCTCCCGCTTTCGGCACTGACGGCAAAAAAAGATACAAGATGCCAAAGCTGAACAAGCGGCTTTACAGAGGGCTTAATCTTGACGGCGGAAACGGAGATTTTTACAAGGAATTTTCGCCCGAATTTCGTGACAGCAATATCATCAACGGACTTGAACAAATAAAGCGGGCAATCGAATTCAATGTGGGACTTGCTTACGGCGATTTGTCCGATGTTCAATCGGTGGAAAAGACGGCAACGGAAATAAAGCATGCAAAGCAGCGCAAGTACGCAAGGGTGAATGCCATTGAAAAAAATCTGCAAAAATGTCTTGAAGACTTTACATTCGGAGTGGCGTTTTACAACGGACTTACAAAATCGGGCTATGAATTCAACTGTAAATGGAACGACAGTATTCTTACCGACGAGGACACCGAGCGCAAGCAGGATATTCAAGATATATCCATAGGCGCACTGCCCCTGTGGCAGTATCGTATGAAATGGTACGGTGAGGATGAAAAAACCGCAAAGGCGATTATAGCAGGCATGCAAAGCGAAGTGATTGAATAATGCTAAACCCCGGAGAAATCGAACGCTTGTCAATGGCTTATGACGAGCCGATGCGCAGGCTTGAAAACCGGATAATGTCCGATATTATCCGCCGCATAAAAGAAAACGGCGGAGAGATAACGAGGGCGGCAGACTGGCAGATTTACCGCCTCAGAGAGCTTGGTATGGCACAGGAGGATATAAATTCGGCGATTCAAAACGCTCTTGGATTTTCTGACGAAGATATGGAGAAGATGTACAGCGATGTTATTGCGAAGGGCTATGCTTATGACAGCGAGCTGTACAAAAAAGCCGGCGTTCCGAGGATACCGTTTACGGAAAACCTCGAGCTTCAGCAGCTAATATCAGCAGTGGGGAAGCAAACCGCCGACGAGTTCAAAAATATTACTCAGTCGCTTGGGTTTGCGGTTCGTAATCCCGATAATACGCTGTCCTTTTTGCCGATAGCAGAATACTATCAGAAGACTCTCGACAATGCCGTAACAGGTATTGCATCGGGAGTTTTTGATTATAACACAGCAATAAAGAAAGCTGTTTTCGAGCTTGCGAACAGTGGATTGCGAACTGTGGATTACGCAAGCGGGCACAGCAACCGTGTCGATGTTGCCGCACGCAGGGCAATAATGACGGGGCTTTCTCAGTTGACAGGAAAGGTTAATGAGAGCAACGCAGAGGAGCTCGGCACGGATACCTACGAGGTTACATGGCATAGCGGCGCACGACCTTCCCATCAGGTATGGCAGGGTAAGTGGTATACTTATCAGGAGCTTGTCGATATCTGCGGACTCGGCACCGTAACAGGGCTTTGCGGTGCAAACTGTTACCACGACTATTACCCGGTCATTCCCGGCTTGTCCGAACCCACATACACGCAAGAGGAGCTCGACCGAATGAACGCCGAGGAAAATAAGCCCATATCCTATTGCGGAAAGGAATATACAAAATACGAAGCCTTACAGCGCCAGAGACAGCTCGAAAGAAGAATGAGAGCGCAGAAGCAGAGCATAAAGCTTCTCGAGGAGGGCGGAGCAAATGAAGACGACATAGTAAACGCAAAAGCAAAATATCACGGAATTTCGCAGGATTACG